>DMPJ01000266.1 GCA_003456035.1 Planktothrix sp. UBA8402 | reverse complement strand
TAATTCGTAATTCGTAATTCCCCTCAAGGCGTAATAGCCACTTCAATCCGACGGTTAAGTTGGCGATTATTTTCAGAATTATTATCAACCGTTGGACGATTTGCTCCATATCCAATCGCGGCCCAGTGATATTCTGTACCAATAGCCTCCGATAGATATTTCATTACCGCCTCGGCCCGACTAAAGGATAAATCTAAATTTTGTTGAGGACTACCTTGATTATCCGTATGACCAATAACCCTAACGGCCGAACCCTTATAAGTTTTAATATCGGCAATAATCGTATCTAAAATCACGTTCGCCCCGGGACGCAAAATTGTACTTCCCACATCAAACAACACATCACTGGGAAAAGTCACCACTAGAGTATTAGAACTTTGACGACGTTCAGGAGTTGCTGAAATAGCCACAGAAGCAGGTTTATTACTTCCTGAACCTGATGTTGGGGGTGCAGAAGCCAATTGCTGTTCCAGAATTTGTAAACGTTCCTCTAGGGGTTCCGTGGGACTACTGGCTCCCAATTGGCTTTCTAGGGCCGCCGTGCGTCCCATCAAAGTATTCAACTGTCCCTGTAACTGCTGTAACTGCACCCGTAGTTGTTGACGTTGGGGGTCAGTCAACCGTTGACTGGGCGCAGAAATTGGTTTAGGAGGCGGACTAGGACTAACTACAGGTTGGGGGACAATCCCCTGGGAACCCCAATTCTGGGCTTGATTCAGCAATTGCTGGGTTAAGGGAACCTGATTGCTAGAATTCGGATAGACTTGAGCAACGGCCATCCCCACTAACCAAGCAATAGAAGAACCAACCCCCAAAAGCAGGAGGTTAAACACTATCCCTCCCAAGAATAATAGGCCCCTAAATCGGCGAGGGGGAGGAGAAGCTGAGGGAGAGGGGCGGGGCTTTGCGGATTTGGTCATTAATTAGTCTCCTTAATTGGAGGCGGGGGTTTGGGGAGTAGCCTCGGTGTGACTCGGTAAATTACTAACCTCTAAATTGCCATCAGGATTAAATGTCACCTGAAAATCCGCCAAAGGCTCATTGGTTTGACGACTTCCTACAGGTTTATACAACAAATCAGCTAATGGTGTTTGTTTAGTATCCGTTTCTAATACTGGGCTTAGGGGCTTATAACCTACAATTGCCCCATCTTTAGCCACACTTACCCGATAAATCAAGGGATTTTTCACCGATGTCGAAGGGATCCAGGCTTTGATCAATTTTTCACTTAATTGAGCTTTTAAATCCTGAAGTTCTTGGGGATTTGTAATCGGTGGCGGACTAGAAAGACTAGGGGGTAAAGGTTGCGGTACTGTTGTTTGGGGAGAAGCTCCTTGCGGGGGGTTAGCCGTCGGTGTGGGAATAGTTGAACTTTGGGTTTGCGGTTGCAGTTTCGGGTCTTCGGGGCGTTTAATATCAGGAATCGGTAAGGCAAACAGAGTCAAGACTGTTAATGCCAGACTCGATATCCCAATCGCTGCCGGGATAACCCTTTGAGTTACAGGCTGTTCCGGTTTGAGGTAACGTTTAGAAAGGGGTTGCAACTGGAGAGACAGTTCTGGTAATGTCTGACTATCAGCTAAAAACTGATCTACCGCTTCCACTAAATCAAATAATTGTACCGTTGTTAAATCTAGCTTTACCGTTGGCCCAGGAGCCGAATGAGATTCAGCAGAGGGATTTTCCTCCCTAGGTTCATAAACGGTTAATTGATGTAACTCTGGGGCAATCGGATGTAATTCAACTAACTCCTGCCCTTTGTGGGGGGATTCGGGGCTTCTTAGTCCACTCAGGAACCCTTGAGCATAGCGACTGACCTGTCGGACTAAACTTTCAAAAAACTCCCGTCCTCCGGTCACGGGTTGGGGATGACCCACAAAATGACATTCTGCATTCATCAGAACATTTAAACTGGCTCGTGCATCGGATTTGCCATCGCTTCCGCTTTGGTAGCCCTGCAAAATCAGTTTGCAGTTCGGTAAACTATATTGACGTTCAATCGTCATTGGAATTCTCCATCAAACAAACTAATCCAAAATCGCTGCATTCCTGCGGTACCTGTACAAAACAGAAGTTTCTCCAATAAACGTATCCCTAACTCATTTAACTTGTCATCAGAACTATAGGCCATAACCAGCGCCCGCCGAGGATTCATCCGACTGCGGAAATGCGCCCGAAATTGGGTTAAATAGTTAGACAATTGTAAATGTCGTTCAATGGGAATTTGTCTTTGTGTAAGAGATTCATAATCCATTAGTAACTGCCGAATTTTAGCCGTTAACCGTCTTCCTAGGTTAGAGATAATCACAACTAAGGCTTTTGCTTCTAATAGACTCAGTGCCCGACGTTGGCTAAACCTGCGTAACGGGTTGGTACTGCGAATTCGCCACAATTCCACCCGATTTGGGATTACCGTTTGTAAATCTAGTTCTGAGATCACGACCAGCATATATTCTGCACCACCGAGATACAAGGCTTCAATGGCCAGTAACATTAAATCAATTTCTAACCTGGCGCGACGTGGACATCCTTTTTCGGAAATTGGCAGATCGGGTAAACTGTCCAATATAATTGGGATTGACTGACTTTGAGACTGTTCTAACTGCATTACACTCACAGCAATATTAATTTCAACACACTAACGGGTATAGGAATAGGCAGGGAATATACAACCATGCCATAATAACGTTTGTTATCTCCATCGCTTTAGAACACAATCTTCTAGTGTACGATTTTTAAGGCATCTGTTCCCCTACTTCAATTTTACCCATCTTCCCTGGAATAGCTTAATCTATTAACTCTATGACCTCTACGAATTCCCTGATAAATATAAAATGCAGAAGATTAGTTCAAAGGAATTACTCGCTTTATACAGCGAGGGGAAACGGGACTTTGGCACCATTGATTTAAGTGGGTCAGATCTATTTGAAGCTAACTTAGAGGAAATTGGCTTGGCTGGTAGCAATTTAAACCAGATTTATATGCCCTATTCTAATCTCAGTTATGCCAATTTACGTCAAACTCAACTCCAGGAGGCTCAACTTGGTGATACACAACTCTGTCAAGTGGATTTATTTGGGGCCAACCTGCAAGGCAGTAACTTGTCTCGATGCAACCTCCGCCATGCTGATTTAAGAGGAGCTAATTTAACCCATTGTAATTTACAAGGCGCGGATTTATACAGCGCCAATCTGACGGAAGCTAACTTAAGATATGCTGATTTAAGTAATGCTAATTTGGAAAATACCAAGTTAACTAATGCTCAATTAGCCGGATGTAATTTATTCCGCTCTAAAATGGCAAATTTATCCGATGCCAACTGTGAGCAAACCACAATTTGCCCAGATGGATATTAAATAATTGTTGTTAAAAAAATGGTTAACGTCGTGATTGGGATTAATATTTTAATTTCTCTGCTGTGTTTATATCTAGCCAGAAAAATCTGGATGTTGACATTAATGATTAATCGTGTGGATAAAAATTTAATCCTCACAGAACAACGCACCCGTTTTGTCTTGGAGCAAGCTCCAAATTTTATTAATTCTGGACAACGGGGAAGTTCCCAACTTAGGCAAAAATATAGTCAACTTCAGATAAAATTTCAACAACTTCAACAAGCTATGGGGTTAATTTCCTTAGCAGTTAATTTCTGGCCAAAGGGAGGAAAGCGAAAAAAATCAAATCTCTAGGAACAAAATTGTTTAGAATGTACAGAGTACGGGGATGGAATTGATACTGCGGTTCAATATGTCAAATCAACGATTAGGAAAATTTTTAGGTGGTTTTGTTTTGGGTTCCGTCGTCGGTACAGTGGTAGGTTTATTGGTAGCACCTCGTTCCGGGAAAGAAACCAGACGGTTAGTCAAAAAATCCGCCGAGGCTTTACCCGAACTTGCAGAAGATTTATCTACCAATGTTCAGTTGCAGGCCAATCGACTTTCGGAGTCAGCATTACGCAATTGGGATGAAACCCTAATTCGCCTCAAAGAAGCGATTTCAGCCGGATTAGAGGCCAGTCAACAACAACAAACCCTCTATAAACCCGAAGCGGAAAACCATCTCCCGGAGTCGGCAAAAACCACAGGAGAACGCTAATTATTGAGGATTTCGGCTGTGAAAATCGCTATAATTATGGGGACGAAGAAAAATATTTTGTTGTTAATGGAAATCAAGTGACTGAACCTTTGTTTTGGCTTGGACTGTCACTATTTTTTGTTGCAGTCAGCCTTACTGCTGTTTTGATTGTTGCCTTACCTGCTTTGCAAGCTATTGCCAGGGCGGCTCGGAGTGTGGAAAAATTGGCGGATACTCTCTCGCGTGAATTTCCTCCGACTTTGGAATCTATTCGTTTAACGGGATTGGAAATTACTGAACTGACGGAGGATGTTAGCGAAGGGGTACAAAGCGCCAGTCAAGTGGTTAAACAAGTCGATCAAGGATTAGATAGTGCTAAACTACAAGCTAGAAAATTGCAATCTACCACCGGAGGTATTTTTACCGGAATTCGAGTGGCTTGGAAAACTTTTACTCGCAAAACTTCCGCCTCTGAATCACAACGCAGATCGGCCAATCGTTTATCAGGAAATAACAGAAATTCCCATCAGTTACGAGATCGAAATATTCAACGCTTGGAAATATATTCTGAGGCTAATTTTGAAGATGAAGATTCAGACGGAAATTATCATGCTTTTAATCAAAAAGATTGATATTTTCAGGATTTCTGATCGATGACTGCTTTCCTATTTACTATTATAGCATTATTTTGAATTTCATGCTAGAATAGACCGATTGATAAATTTTTCCTAATTTTTTCTAAATCTGGACGTTAGCAATAGTGGTTTAGCTAGGATTGACGAACAAGAACCAAAAGCCCAAATATTAGCTGACCTACAAGAATCTATGCGACTTGCCTCATCAGGACAAACCTTCCCAGTATCACAACTTTGGAAAGATACTACTGCCTAAACTGATGATAGAAGTTCGCTTTACATTACCCTTCCTACGCCGTCTAAAAGCGTTAACCAAACGTTATCGAAAAATTCAAAAGGTTTATTCTCATTGATAGCATTTCCTACAAAAATTCAATATTGTTGTACATATATTCAGGTTTTAAACATTCCCAAATTAAAACTAAATCCCCGATAATTTTTCCAATTGACTGACGTTTTTGGCGAGTATAAATAATACCACCATGTTCAATACCTGTAGAAGCTAAACTTAGAAAATCATCATCAAAGGTGAAAATAACTCGTTGTTGAGATAAAGCATAAGCTAATTGTTGTTGATCAGATGCACCAATTAACCCTTGTTCTGGGGAAGTTGTGACATCAATTCCTCGCATTCTCAAGCCCGACGCGATCGCATTACTCACATTCTCATCAAGATGAAATTTAATCTTGTTTGACATTTTCACCATTTAATATTTTTTGAATTAAAGATGGTTGATTTCCTTGTAATTGTTTAGCATAAGCTTCTCCTGCTTCAATTTGTTGTCTAATTTCTTCTCGATGGTCATGATAATAAGTTAAAGCTGCATAAACATCTGCCAAGGTAATACTAGGATGGTGATAAATAATTTCATCGGGAGACATTCCCATTCTTTCATGCCAAATTACAATATCTTGAACTTTAATTCGATGTCCAGAAATATGAGGTTTTCCACCACAGATCCCCGGAGTAATTTCAATGTGTTCTGAGATGACTGCTTTCATATTTACTATTTTCCTGATCACAAATCTTAATAAATTTACCTAATTATAGCAACAATATTGAGCAACTCCTTCTATTTTAGCATGATTAGGCTTTATTTCTGAGCTAGGATTGCTTTTGCTTGTTGCCAGAGAGCCTCTAATTCCTCTAAACTGTATTCTGATAAGGGGCGATCGCAATATTCCTCAACTTTTGATAACCTGTTAATAAAACGATGATTAGTTTCTTGTAATCCAATATGAGGATCTAAATCATACCAACGGGCTAAATTAATTAAGACAAATAAAATATCCCCTAATTCCGCTTGTTGATGCTCTTTATCTGAGCCTTGAATTGCTTCTTTAAATTCGGCAACTTCTTCTTCGAATTTATCCCAAACTCCATCAACATTATCCCATTCAAATCCGATCGCTGCGGCTTTTTTAGAAATTTTCATTCCCGCTATTAATGGAGGCAATTGTCGAGCATAACGGCTTAATTTAGAACTAAAAGTTTTAGTTTCTGCTGTTTCTTCTCCTTCATTAGATTTGATTTCTTCCCAATTTTGTCTAACTTCTTCTACACTATTAACTTCCACCTCCCCAAAGACATGAGGATGGCGACGAATTAATTTTTCTGTGATATTATTAGCAATTTCTTCTAGGGAAAATTGATTAGATTCCCCGGCAATTTGAGCTTGTAAAATTACTTGTAATAGTAAATCTCCTAATTCATCAGCAATAGCATTTTGATCACCGCTACGAATTGCATCTACAACTTCATAGGCTTCTTCAATAATATAGGGAACTAAAGTTTCTGGAGTTTGTTCTAAATCCCAAGGACATCCACCCTCCGGCGATCGCAATTTTGCTACTACATCAATTAAATTTTGTAGGGCGATTAATGTTGGATTTAGAGTCATATTTTCAGCTTTGCTCATTTCAAATACCTTGATTTTGTAGTTAAAAATGGTTTATTTTTTGGGACGACGGGAAGATTTTTTAACCGTTGTAGAATTTTGTTTCTGGCGTTTAGGTTTAATCGGGGGAAGCTCCACTGTGGAAGACTCAGAAACTTGACGCCTGGGTTTTTTGGGTTGAGGAGGTGCAATGATATCTTTATGAGTTGCTCCCGTTTTTAGCCATTTGCTAAATTCTTTATAAAAAGAGTTAGACCAGTCACTAAAAGAATGACTCATGGCTCCCATTTCTAACCCCAAATAAATAGCAATAGATTCTCTGGGATAATTTGAGAGCGATCGCAAATTATTTTGAAATATTTCTAAAGGTTCCTGGGTAAGTAATCCTAAATATTGTCCCACCATTAACCCCAAAAATCCCAGAATACCAATACCACTTCCTAAATAAAGAATCCTCAACGCCGTACCAATAAATGGCCCATGAGATAAAAAGGAGCGATGGCGCAAACTCTTTTGGTAGGGAACCCACT
>DMPJ01000519.1:14747-14885 GCA_003456035.1 Planktothrix sp. UBA8402 | reverse complement strand
TTCATGTCGTGCTGGTGCTTGTTCTACTTGTGTTGGAAAATTGCTTTCTGGTACTGTAAATCAATATGATCAATCTTTCTTAGATGATGATCAAATTGTAGACGGTTATGTTTTAACTTGTATTGCTTATGCAACTTC
>DMPJ01000519.1:14313-14612 GCA_003456035.1 Planktothrix sp. UBA8402 | reverse complement strand
GGTTTTATTTTTAATAGTCCTTGGGTGGGACTGAATAAAAATGTTAGGATGAATAAGCCGGATGTTACTAATACAATGGCTGGGCCAGAAGGGAGGTTATAAAAGTAACTCAAATACATTCCGCTAATACTGGAAATTACTCCAATTATTACTCCTAATATCATTACTAAATGCAAACGTTCTACTAATAAATAGGCTGTGGCTGCGGGAGTAATTAATAGGGATAATACTAGGATGACTCCGACGGCTTTTAAACTGGCAACAATGGTTAAGGCAATTAATCCCATTAATCCTAAATT
>DMPJ01000519.1:13860-14239 GCA_003456035.1 Planktothrix sp. UBA8402 | reverse complement strand
CTAACATCTTCTCCTGTGACTCCGAGAATATTACCAAATAGAAAATGATTCAGGTCGATTTTATTGTCTTTTTGAACTAAGGTAATTAAGGTTATTCCTAATGCGAAAAAGGCAGAAAATACTATTCCCATCGCCGCATCTTCTTTAATTCGGGAATAGGTTCTAATTATATTCATGCAAATTGTACTTAGAATCCCGGCAATAAAAGCCCCGACAAAGATATTAGCATTGAGGATAAATGCGATCGCTAAACCGGGTAAAACCGAATGACTAATGGCATCTCCTAATAATGCTAATCGTTGCACCATTAAATAGCTACCGACAACGGCACAAATAATTCCGACTAAAATCGCTATGGTTAGCGATCGCTGCATAAAAC
>DMPJ01000519.1:528-13820 GCA_003456035.1 Planktothrix sp. UBA8402 | reverse complement strand
AGGGGTTGGGTCTCCCAACCCAGGTGCAAAGAGGGTTGGGAGACCCAACCCCTACGATAAAATGTTATATGAAATCCCTAAATGTTTGCTATAGATCATTAATCAGGATCTGGTTGCTATTCCCAATTCCCAATTCCCAATTCCCAATTCGTAATTCGTAATTCGTAATTCGTAATTCGTAATTCCTATAGTCAAGAGGGGATTCTATTAAGCAACCGGGGCGCGTTCAGGAACAATAAAGGTTCGCTCTCCTGATAGTTGAAAGATTTCATGAACGGCTTTTAATGCTTCTATGCCTTGGTCTTCATCAACTAAACAACTAACTTTAATTTCAGAAGTAGCAATCATAGAAATATTAATATTTCTGTTAGCTAAAGCCTCAAACATTTTAGCAGCAACTCCTGGATGATGTAACATTCCTGAACCAACAACACTGAGTTTGGCAATGGATTTATTCACAATAATTTCACCACAGCCTAATTCAGATACCGCCTGTTCTAAAATTAGTTGAGATTCATCTGCGTCTCCCTGGGCAACAGTAAAGGCAATATCTCGCGTTAGAATGCCATTAACTTGATGACAGCGTTGGGATTGAATAATCATATCCACACTAATATTATGGTCGGCTAAAAGGGAGAATATTTTTGCTGCCATCCCCGGACGATCTGGAATATAACGAATAGCTAAACGGGCTTGTTTAATATCTAATGCTACTCCACGCACGGGGGGTAAAGATTGATCAAGTTGGGTTTTTTCTATATCAGAATAATTCGATTGTTTTTGAGGAATATTCACCTCACAGGATTGACATAAAGCTGCCACAGCCCGTTGACAATCTTCGGCGGCAATGACGCAACTAACTTTAACTTCGGAAGTCGAAATCATCTGAATATTAATTCCGGCTTCGGCGAGGGTATTAAACATTTGAGAGGCAACTTTAGGGTGACCAATCATTCCCGCCCCTACAATACTAACCTTAGCAATCGGACTATGATCTCCGGTGACTTCAGCATTACCAATATCGGAACTATTTGGTTTTCCTAAAGCGGGTAATAAGGCATCAGCAACGGCGATCGCTTTAGTAAAATATTTCCGTTCTACAGTAAAGGTAATATCATTAATATTGCCTTCGTGAATTGATTGAATAATCAAATCAACATCTAAATTCTGTAAGGCAATACCACCAAATAATTTAGCCGCAATTCCGGGGCGATCTGGTATTCTTAATAAAGAAACCGCCGATTGATCTGTATCAAATTCGACTCCATCTACAGGACGAGCTAATTCTAATCCTTCTAAGGGTCTAGGTTGAGGTTTAGGGGGAATTACTTTTGTTCCTGGGTCATCTGTCCAACTGGAACGAACTACTAAAGAAACGCCATAATTTCGAGCTATTTCTACAGCCCGAGGATGCAAAACTTTCGCCCCTAAACTGGCGAGTTCTAACATTTCATCACAGGTAATTTCTGTCATTAATTGGGCATTAGGAACCAAGCGGGGATCGGTAGTTAAAATCCCTGGAACATCAGTATAAATTTCACATAAATCAGCTTTTAAAGCCGCTGATAAAGCCACCGCCGAGGTATCAGAACCGCCCCTGCCTAGGGTAGTAATTTCTAAATCATCTTGACTACTAACCCCTTGAAATCCGGCGATAACTACCACTTGTCCTTGCTTTAAGTGACGTTCTATGCGTTCAGTTTCAATATTTAAAATGCGGGCGCGAGTGTGTTCGGCCTCAGTGACAATTCCTACTTGAGCGCCTGTTAAAGAAATTGCCGGTTGTCCTAATTCCTGCAATGCCATACTTAATAAAGCAATACTGACTTGTTCTCCGGTTGAGAGTAACATATCCATCTCTCGACGGTTAGGAATCGGAGAAATTTGTTGGGCTAAACTAACTAATTGATCAGTGGTTTTTCCCATAGCAGAAAGAACGACAACCACTTGATGATCTTGGGCTGTTTTTAACACCCGTTGAGCAACAGATTGAATGCGTTCAACGGAACCGACCGAACTACCACCGTATTTTTGAATAATTAGCATATTAACTTCAGAGTTAGCAATTGGGATTTGACAATTAAACTAATTTAAGATTAGGCTGAATCAACCTATTGTATTCTACAGGAAAATAGGAGAAAATCATCCTCAAGTTTTGAAAAATATTTCAGGTAATTTTGACACAAAAGGGATGGAAGTTGGGATTTTGGATTATAATATCATAGCACAGACAAATAGAATCCCGATTATTTTATTATCGAATTTACCAAATGTTAATATTTTTTACGCAATTTATTACCTCCCGCTCCGGTTCTTTTGTCTGATCATTTTAGATATAGACAACATCATTAATCTTGAATACCAAATGTTTCAAAAACTTCCCCTTCGCTTTATTTTGATTGTTCCATTTGTCTTACAAATTTTTGCTGCGGTCAGTTTGACGGGATATTTGTCTCTAAGGAATGGTCAAAAAGCGGTAAATAATTTAGCAATTCAGTTACAAAATGAAGTCAGTAGTCGCATTTATCAACACTTAAATAGTTATCTTTCCATTGCACCACAACTGAATCAGTTAAATGCTCATGCGATTGAAACAAAAACCCTTAACCCCGATAATTTAACTCAAATAGTGCAGTTTTTTTGGAAACAGCGAGTTACTTTTGATATTGGCTATGTATTGTTGGGAACATCGACAGGAAAATTTTCTAGCATTGGGAATTATTTTGGAGATCAAAGAATTACCTTCGATACTACTGACCGCCAAAATTACGGCAATTCTTTGATGCACACTTTTGAAATTAATACTCAGGGAAGACCATCAAAACTCCTCTTAAAAAGCCAGAAAGATCATTTTTTTAAAAAAGAAGGATGGTATGCGGCGGGAGCTACCTTAAAAAAACCGACCTGGAGTAAAGTTTATAACTGGGAAGTTGAACCCTTTCCCCTGTGTATTGCGGCGAGTTATCCCCTATTTGATGATAATAAAAAATTAACTGGAGTCTTGGGCGTAGAAATGCGATTATCCCAAGTAAGTAATTTTTTACAACAATTAAAAGTGAGTGCTTCCGGTCAAACTTTTATTATAGAACGGAATGGATTACTAATTGCTAGTTCTGGTGATCAAGAACCTTTTATGATCAAACCAGGACAAAGACCGCAACGATTAAAAGCCATAGATATTCAACAACCTTTAATTAAAGCCACAGCAAATTATTTAGAATCACAGATTAAAGATTTTCAAACTATTGAAACAATTCAACATCTTAAATTCTCTTGGAATCATCATCAACAATTTGTAGAAATTACCCCTTGGCGAGATCCATTAGGGTTAGATTGGTTAGTGGTTGTGGTGGTTCCAGAATCAGATTTTATGGCGGAAATTGAGGCGAATACTCTGACTACAATTTTGCTATGTTTTGGAGCATTAATATTAGCAACTATATCGGTGATTTATACCACTCGTCGAATTACTCAACCGATTTTACGCTTGAGTGCTGCATCAAAAACTATTGCTAAAGAAGCTAAACAAGGGTTTAGGGGTGACTTAGTTAAACCCAGGGTGGAAGAACCAAAAATCAAAGAATTAGGAGTTTTAGCCCATGCTTTTAATCAAATGATTCAACAGTTACAAGATGCTTTTGTTACCTTAGAACAGGCAAATAAAGCCTTAGAAAAACGGGTAGAAGAACGGACAATTGAACTAAAAACCGCCAAGGAAAAAGCGGATGCAGCTAATCAAGCAAAAAGCGAATTTTTAGCTAATATGAGCCATGAATTACGCACGCCATTAAACGGAATTTTGGGTTATGCTCAAATTTTACAACAATTGGAACCTCTTACCCCTAAAGGATACAAAGGGGTAGAAATTATTCAACAATGTGGATATCATTTATTAACCCTAATTAATGATGTTTTAGATTTATCCAAAATTGAAGCTCGCAAAATGGAACTTTACCCCTCGGATTTTCATTTTCCAGCATTTTTAGAAGGGGTAGTCGAAATTTGTAATATCAAAGCCCAACAGAAAAAAATTAAGTTTAATTATCGACCCCAAGAGGGTCTTCCGATGGGAATTAAAGCCGATGAAAAACGTCTGAGACAAGTATTAATTAATTTATTAGGAAATGCCATTAAATTTACCGATCAAGGCAATGTCATCTTTTCAATTCAAGCCACATTCATCCCCGAAACTTCTATATATCGCCTACATTTTCAAATTAAAGATACTGGAGTTGGGATGAATACAGAACAATTATCCCGAATTTTTCTGCCATTTGAACAAGTAGGAGAAACCAAGAAAAATACTGAAGGAACAGGTTTAGGATTAGCGATTAGTAAACAAATTGTTTCCTTAATGGGAAGCCAACTTCAGGTACAAAGTCAGGAAGGACAAGGGAGTATTTTCTGGTTTGATGTGGAATTATCAGAAGCCAAAGAATGGGCAAACACCTCTCGTAATATTCAGAAAGGAAACGTTACCGGATATCAAGGAGAACAAAAAACTATTCTAATTACTGATGATAATTGGGCAAATCGTTCTGTGATTGTGAATTTATTAGAACCGATTGGATTTAAAGTTATAGAAGCCAATAATGGTCAGGAGGGATTGCAGCAAGCGATCGCAATTCTCCCCGATTTAATTATTACTGATTTGGTCATGCCTGTGATGGATGGGTTTACGTTTATTAATCTGTTACGCCAATCGCCAAAACTAAAAGATATTGCGGTAATTGCTTCCTCTGCTAGTGTATTTGATAGTGATCAAACTCGCAGTTTAGATGCGGGGGCTAATGGGTTTTTACCTAAACCGATTTCAGCCGATATATTATTGGAATTATTGCAATTTCACCTAAACTTAGAATGGATTTATCTTACCTCTAACTCTCCGGTTGAAAATCCGAATAAATCTGTAAATTCTGAACAGGAAAATGTAAAAGTTCCGGTTGAAATTTTATCAAAATTATATGAATTAGCCCAAGAAGGAGATGTAGATGGTATAATAGCAGAAGCAACCCTCGTTGAAAATAATCATCCGATTTATTCTGCCTTTACTCAAGAAGTGATCCAGCTTACAGAAAACTTTCAACTCAAAAAGCTGCGAGAGTTATTGAGTCAAACCCTCAGCCAATCTTAAACAATTTCTTTTTCCCATAAAATCAAAATAAAATTCCCTATTCCTATCCATGCAAGACCTTGGTTTTATCCTGATTGTTGATGACAACCCTACCAATTTATCGGTTTTATCCCAAACCTTAAAAGGTGCAGGATTTGCCGTGCGAGTAGCCGAAGATGGAGAAAGTGCTTTACAATTAGTTGAAAGGAAACAACCCGCCCTAATTTTATTGGATGTACAAATGCCAGGAATTGATGGGTTTGAAACTTGCAAAAAATTAAAAGCTGATCCAAAAACCCAAGCCATTCCGATTATTTTTTTAACGGCTTTAACCGATGTTGAAAATAAAGTCAAGGGATTTTCTTTGGGGGCGGTTGATTATATTTCTAAACCCTTTGAACAGGAAGAAGTTTTAGCTAGGGTTCGGGTGCATTTACAACTCAAAAATTTGACGGAAACCCTAGAACAAAGGGTTGCAGAAAGGACGGCAATTTTAGCACAAGCTCAAGTTCAATTAGTTCAACAAGAAAAACTTTCAAGTCTCGGACAATTGGTGACAGGAATTGCCCATGAAATGAATAATCCGATTAGTTGTATTGTCAATAATATTCCCCCGGCTCAGGAATATATTCTCGATATAAATTATATTTTAACTTTATGTCAAACCCATTATGAGCAGCTACCAAAACCAATACAACAGGCGATAAATGCAACGGATTTAGATTTTGTTTTGAATGATTTAAACCAACTTCTTAATTCGATGAAATTAAGCACTGATCGGATTAAAGATATTTCCATCTCTTTAAGAAATTTTGCCCGTTCAGATTCCTCAATTAAGGTTCTATTTGATATTCATGAAAGTATTGATAGCACTCTGTTGATTTTAAGTCATCGCTTCAAATCATTAGGGAAAAGAGACGCTATTCAATTAGTTAAAGAATATGGTGATTTACCACTTATTCAGTGTTATCCTGGCCAACTGAATCAAGTTTTTATGAATATTTTAGCAAATGCGATTGATGCGATTGAAGAAGCGGGTAAAAATGGAGAATTTGATCATCATATTCCTATAATTAAAGTTGAAACTACACAACCCGATTCAAAATCAATTTTAATTAAAATTTCCGATAATGGAATTGGCATGACTAAGGAAATTAGTCAGCGAGTTTTTGAACCTTTATTTACTACAAAACCTGTCGGTCAAGGAACTGGATTAGGATTACTAATTGTTAATCAAATTATTGAAAAACATCATGGTACACTGAATCTATATTCTATTCCAGGACAGGGAACAAATTTAGAAATTATGCTGCCAATTATTGAATAGGCAATATTAACTCTTACACTGATAACTGATAACTGTGTTTACCTTCTCAAACTATGCTAACAGCCGAACAACAAAAGGAATTATTCATTAAATTAGCTGAATCAATTATCGGGTTAGGAATTCAATTTTTAATGGCAATTCTGATCCTATTAATTGGTTTATGGTTGGCAAAATTTATCCAAAATCTCAGTAAACATCTGATGATTAAGGCTCAACTAGAGCCAACTTTAATTAGATTTTTAGTTAACTTAATTTATATTGCTACCGTTACCTTTGTAGGTTTAGCAGCACTGGGAAAACTGGGCATTAAAACTACATCATTTATTGCGGTTTTAGGGGCTGCTGGGTTAGCTATTGGTTTAGCCTTGCAAGGGTCTTTATCTAATTTTGCTTCGGGTGTATTTATGATAGTTTTTCGCCCGTTTAAAGTCCATGATTATATTGAAGGCGGGGGAGTGGAAGGAATAGTTGAGGAAATCCAAATTTTTACTACCTTGTTAAAAACACCCGATAATAAAACAATTATTATTCCCAATAGTAAACTCTACGGGGATAAAATAGTAAATCACTCAATTCAACCTATCCGTCGAGTTGATATTAAGTTAAATTTCAGTTATAATACTAATCTGGATCAAGTTAGAGAACTTTTTACTACTTTAGTTAAAACTGATCCACGCATTTTATTAGAACCAATACCGGATATTGAGATTCAGGAAATAGCTGCTGGTGGGATTAAAACTTTATTAACGGTTTGGGTGGTTAATTCTGACTATTCTCAAGTACGTTCTGATCTGAACCAACGGCTTAAACAGAGTTTAGAGGAGGATGAGATTCAATTGGTTTGATCCATTTATTTTTAAGGTGCGATCGCCAAAATTATAATTATTTGTGCTATAATTAATCGTCAGAGTTAGGCAAACTAAAATATGGCATCCGACTTAGATCGTGGAATTATGAAATTTAAAGGGGCGGACAGTCCCACGGCAATTATTATTTCTTCTGTGCTGGTTTTGGGAGGTATCGGTTTTCTGGTTTGGTGGGCACTGCAAACCGCCTATTCTCTGTCTTGATCAGGAACTATAACGGATATTGATATTAATAAGTCAATCTCCATTACTATTTTAGCAACTGGGTTTCTTGCAGAAATCCGGTTTTTTTTTACTTATAACTGTTGCAAACGGGTTATATTAAGATCAAAGAGGTGTGATTAATCTTCGTCGCAAGTCTAGGCAAGGAAAGCAAAAAAGTATGTTTGAAATTAAACAAGGGTTATTTCAGTTTGAATTTATGGATGATCACGGGATTTTAGGGGTTTCCCTAGAAGCCGAATTTGACGATATTCGCAAACGCTATATGCAGATCGCTCGTCGTTTGCATCCTGATACCTGTCCCTTTGAGAACCCCCAAGATCG
Organism: Planktothrix sp. UBA8402; assembly: GCA_003456035.1. Taxonomy (GTDB): domain Bacteria; phylum Cyanobacteriota; class Cyanobacteriia; order Cyanobacteriales; family Microcoleaceae; genus Planktothrix. The sequence continues at coordinate 5,968 of DMPJ01000519.1, read as the reverse complement.
AGAGTTAGCCAAACAATTATTAGCTAAATTAGTCAGTCCGGCCTATAATCAGTTTTCTAAGGAAGCTGAACGTAAGGAATATACACTGCTATTAAAAACCATTGGCGATCGGATTGTCAAAGAACAGCATAACCTCAAACCGCAAACCGAAGCCGCTCAAAAACTTCTCCAATCTTCCGATTATCAAAATGCCTATGAAAGTGCGATCAAAGAGTTAGCAAAACATCAATATGAATCCCCTGAAAATGCCTTAGAAATTACTGGTCAAATTAGTGAGTTAAACCTAATTTATTTACTGCGTAAAAATCAAAAAGGTGCCGCCCATCTATCTGCTAAAGCCGCCGAACCAACTCCTACCCCACCCACAGCAATACCTAAAAAAGATTCCTTTGTAGAACAAGCCTGTCACCGTGCTGAACAGTTAATTGCTAGTCAAAACTATACCCAAGCTGCTTCAGAATTAAAAGACGCCATTAAACGGGAACCTGATAATAGTCATTGTCATGGTTTATTGGGGTTAGTTTATGTTAAACAAAATCAACCTAAACTAGCTACTCCCCATATTAATCGAGCCTTACAAATCGATCCGAAACAACCCCAAGCCCTAGAAGCGAAAAAAGAACTAGAAAAATCCACCCCCCCAGCCGGGACAAAATCCAAAACAGGTCAACAAACTGCTAAAAAATCCGGTGGCGGTTTGTTTGGGGGGCTATTTGGAGGTAAGAAAAAATAGAAATTATCGCAGTCAGGGGCATCGAATCAAAAGTTATTCAGACTGTTTAATTAAATTATGTCTAAACTCACAGGTTTATCATCTTCTAAAATAGGATTAACTTGGTTAATTGTGGCAGCTATTGTCACCATTATTTTATGGCAATTTCTTTGGGGAAGTTATATTTTATATCCCTTTTCTATTTTAGCAACTTGGTTCCATGAAATGGGACATGGATTAACCGCAATTCTGTTAGGGGGCAATTTTTATAAACTCTTAATGTTTCCCAATGGTTCAGGAATAGCCTACAATTCCGTGTCTTTTGGAGGTCAAATCGGAAAAGCATTAGTGGCGATGGGTGGCCCTATGGGGCCAGCTTTTGCGGGGGGACTGTTAATTTTATCCAGCCGTCGCTATAAAACCGCCCGTTGGTGTTTAATAGCTTTGGGTTCGGTGATGTTGCTTTCGGTATTATTGTGGATACGGACTTGGTTTGGGGCCGTTGCTATGTCTCTATGGGGACTATTTGTTTTATTAATAGCCTTTCAAACTCCCCAAGGAATTCAGGCTTGGATGGTACAATTTTTGGGTGTACAAGCGATTGTCAGTACCTATCATCAAAAAGAATATTTATTTGGTCAAAGTTCAGTTAATATTAACGGTCAACAGTTAGTTTCTGATACCGGAAAAATAGCCGAATATTTATTTCTTCCCCACTGGTTTTGGGCAACATTGATTATTATTATTTCCACTTTAATTTTTTGGGTGAGTTTGAATATAGCTTATGGCTCCAATGATTAAAAATCACAGTTTTAATTAATTTTTAGTTTGTGGGTAACAGAATAGGGTATGGTAAGGAAAGTTACGAATTTATCGGTTTGTAACTCTATGTTAATTCTTAATTCTCAAGTATGGTTTATCAACCCCCATCGGGTGCGCGAGATTTACTTCCCCTCGATGTTGCTCAAAAAATTTGGATTGAAAGGCGCTTACAACAGGTGTTTCACCGTTGGGGCTATCATCGAATTATTACCTCCACTTTAGAACGGTTGGACACCCTCATGGCTGGAGGTGCTGTACAACCCTCAACCGTGATTCAATTGCAAGATGCCGAAAATCAGGGTCTAGGACCGCGCCCCGAATTAACCGCATCCATCGCCAGAGCCATTGCGACTCGCATGGGCAAACTACCATCATGGCCCCAACGCCTCTATTACAGTGCCAATGTCTTTCGCAAAGGCAAAGCTCTTGATCACGGACAACAGTTAGAATTTTATCAAGCGGGTGTGGAACTTTTGGGCGCTGGTGGGTTACGCGCTGATTCGGAAATTCTGTTATTGTTGCGGGACTGTCTGCAAAGTTTGGGGTTAAATAATGCCGATTTAATTGTCGGAGAAGCAGGTTTAACTCAATCGTTATTATCACCTTTTCCGACTAAAGAACGGGAAAAAGTTAGAACTGCGATCGCTAATTTAGATAGAATTGGTTTAGAATCCCTATCACTTTCTTCAGAACTTAGAGAGCGAGCATTATTTTTATTTGATTTACGCGGTCGTCCAGAAACAGTATTATCCCAAGTTTCTCAACTAGATTTAGATCCCGACCAACGGCAAGCAGTTAATAACCTAAAATCCTTAATGGAATTATTGCAAAAATGTTGGGAAAATTCCGAAATTCAACCTGCAATTACCCTGGATTTAAGTTTAGTTCAAACCTTCGATTATTATACCGGAATTGTGTTTATTGCCGTCAGTGATACCGCATCTGGAGCCAGGGTATTAGGACAGGGTGGACGTTATGACCAACTCCTAGGACTGTATCATTCCCAAGGACAAACCGAACCCGGAATTGGGTTTTCTTTAAATACTGAAAACCTGCATCAAGTGTTATTAGGACGGGGTGAACTCCCCCATCAAACCCCCGCCAGCGACTGGTTAGTGGTGGCGCAAACTCCCGAAGCCGATGCCGCAGCCTTTGCCTATGCCAGTCAGTTAAGGCGCTCTGGTGAGTTAGTGCGGGTGGAAGTGGAGTTAGGGCGTCGGGAAACCCCCGAAGATATTCGGGACTATGCCCGACGTCGAGGTATTGATCAAATTGCCTGGGTTAATATTAACGGCGACCCCAAAATTGAAGAAATTATCTAAGTTTAGAGTAGGAAAAGGGGGAAATTTTCTAATTCAGTTTTCTCCCTAGCAAATTCGCCCATTGTTAACCCGAATTACATCTTATTTTCCAGGAGGAGAAAACTAACCATGCCCCATAGTATTGTTACTAATATTTGTGAAGGTGTCGCCGATTGTGTGGCGGCTTGTCCCGTTGCTTGTATCCATGAAGGGCCGGAAAAAAATATCAAAGGGACTGACTGGTATTGGATTGATTTTTCCACCTGTATTGACTGCGGAATTTGTCTACAAGTTTGTCCGGTAGAAGGAGCAATTATAGCAGAAGAACGCCCGGAATTGCAGAAAACTCCTCAATAAAAAGGTAATAAGAAATGGGTATTGACACTCCCCCGTCAAGCTCACGCTGTGACGGGGGATTCTTGTTTCACAGAAGAATGCTTTTTGCAGCAAGCTGCAACGAGTCTTACATCTTCTCCACAAGCTTGAATTTCCGTATGTCCTACGGTATTTGTTGACAATATTCTTATCCCTTCTTCCCTGATGTTTTTGGCTGCATTCTCATCTCTATCATGATGGGTTTGGCAATTCGGACAAACCCATTCACGAATACTTAAATTTAATGAATTATTTTTAAATTTGCAGCAATTACAGAGTTTTGTACTCGGGAAAAATCTGTCAACTTCAATTAACTTCCCACCTTCTCTTTCCAGTTTGTAGCCCAGGAAATTGAGCAACATCCCAAATCCAGCATCCAACACGGATTTTGCTAATTTGGTACGAGCTAATCCTTTAATACAAAGGTTTTCCACTACAATGACTTGGTTTTCGTCAACTAACTCTCTGGAGATTTTATGGAGGAAGTCTTGTCTAGTATTTGCTATCTTCTCGTGAACCTTAGCAACTCTTTTAACTTGCTTTTTACGGTTATTAGAACCCTTGGTCTTTCGAGATAATGATTGCTGTCTCCTTCTTAATCGCTGGGCGTATTTTCTAGTGGGTTTAATCGGATCAACTTTCCTATAAGTTTCACCATCAAACACTGTTACTAAACTCGTTAACCCCAAATCAATCCCTGATATTTTCCCGGTTTTATTAAGGGTTAAATCGTCAGTTTCAAACAAAATAGCAGCAAAATATTTATCTGTACTTGTTTTGGAAACGGTAACAGATTTAATTTTACTGCTAATTGTTTTTGGGATTCTGGCTTTAACAATCCCTAACTTGGGAAGTTTGACACCGTTTCCTTTGATTGAACAACTTTCGGGATAACGAATTGATTGTTTTTTATGTTTGCTTTTGAATTTAGGAAATCTGGCTCTTTTCTGGAAGAAGTTCTTGAAAGCTGATTCTAAATTCTTCAATGATTGCTGTAATGTAGCAGCAGTAGCTTCTTGTAGAAATAAGTAATCAGGCAGCTTTTTGAGTTGGGTTAAATCTTTTGCCATCTCGCAATAATTTAACCCTTTTCCTGTTTCCTTATACTGGTTGTTAGTCTTCTCTAGGTAATAATTCCAAACCAAACGACAGCAGCCAAAACTTTTAACTAAAGCTACTTCTTGTTCTTTATTTGGATACAGTCTTACCTTGAGAACGTTGAACATTGTCGCTACATCTTGATCATCTTCTGTTAAGATAACATTAATAAACCTTGTTTTTGGACAGGCTCTTATTTTGTTGCTAGTTGTGGCGGTATTACAGTTGAACAGTTAAAAAAATATGTTGAGCAACAGGCAACTCCAGAAAATTAAATTGAATTCGCTATCGCTCATGTTTTCTTTGGTCGTGATTCATCTCACCGCCAAGCTAACGCGCTCGGCGGGAGTCCTCTCACGACATTAAGATAGATTAACTAGCCACAGGATGAGCCGCCGAGGGACGACGGTTGATCACTTGGTCAATTAAGCCGTATTGCGTGGCTTCTTCAGCCGACATGAAGAAATCCCTTTCTGTGTCTTCTTCAATACGCGATAAGGGCTGACCCGTGTGATCTGCTAAATGTTGATTTAGGCGTTTTTTCAGATACAAAATTTCCCTCGCCTGAATTTCAATATCCGTCGCCTGTCCTTGGGCGCCCCCTAACGGTTGGTGGATCATAATTCGAGAATGGGGAAGACTCATGCGTTTACCCTTAGCCCCCGCACTCAATAGAAACGCCCCCATACTAGCTGCTAACCCCATACAAATGGTAGAAACATCGGGGCGGATATGATTCATGGTGTCAAAAATCCCTAAACCAGCCGAAACCGACCCCCCCGGCGAGTTAATGTAGAGGTAAATATCTTTTTCTGGGTCTTCAGCATCGAGGAACAACATCTGAGCCACAATTAAGTTAGCTAAATCTGCTGTTACCTGTTGTCCGAGGAAGATAATCCGATCGCGTAATAGCCGAGAATAGATATCAAAGGCTCTCTCGCCACGACCCGATTGTTCAATAACGGTTGGGATCATAACATTTTGCTGCTAATGGTCATTCTCTTGTTATTGTAGCGATTCGGGGTTCAAACTTTTAAGAACCATCCCTGACGATACATCAAATAGGAAACTAACCACCAAAATAACAGGGTGGCGATCGCAAATCCTAGAGATCCATTCATCGCCCCTAACC
>DMPJ01000519.1:0-428 GCA_003456035.1 Planktothrix sp. UBA8402 | reverse complement strand
CGGACTTCGATGGTTTCATAACAGCAAGCTAACAGCAGTAATGACCAACCAACGGTAACAATTGCAAAGGAACTTGTCCACAGGGATTTATTCAAGGGAAAAAGTTCCGCCCATAAATATCCTACCATAAAACAACTAATTCCAAATACAACTAAACTAATACTGGTATAGGTTCTAATCGGTTGTTTTCTAATCCAATTTCCGGTTAAATAACCTAAAATAACTGTAACAACGGCGGGAAAGGTACTAAATAGTCCTTCGGGATCATAAAAGCCCCCTTTCCACAAATGTTGTTGACCTAAAATTAGGCGATCAATATAGGCGGCAAAATTCCCTTCCGGGGTTAGATTTCCCATCCCATAACCGGGAACAAGTATGAATTGCATCAGAATATAATATCCTAATAAAATCCCGCCACTCAGTATCCA
>DMPJ01000254.1:6307-6536 GCA_003456035.1 Planktothrix sp. UBA8402 | reverse complement strand
GATAACTGATAACTGTTCACTGATTTTAGCTACGGTCAGTCGCAGTCACAGGTTCAAAACTGGGAACCACTAACTCATCGTTTTGCTTAGTTAACTGGTTATACAAACGTTCCGTATTCGGGAAATTAGCCGCAGGTAAGGTGGGATAACGACGATAGGGAACCGTATCTTCCCCGAACAGTTGAGCATATTCCACACTGTTCACCATCGCATTAATAAACCCTTTCAA
>DMPJ01000254.1:1814-6263 GCA_003456035.1 Planktothrix sp. UBA8402 | reverse complement strand
CTCAATCACCTTAGTATTGGGATAGGGGGTATAGAACTCCTTGATATATAAAGAAGTGCTTCCTAACGCCTCAACAAACTCTTTCAGGTTAATTTCATTGTTCCCCAGCTTACTTTCCAGAGCCGTAAACTCATTTTTGTTCACATAAGGATCAATATTGCGCTCAAAGATTTGACGATAAAGCGCTTGAATTAAAGTCTTCAGCGCCACTTTATCAGTGGTAGTTGTCAACTTGAACACTTTGCTTTGTTCACGTCGCTTGCTGACACCTTGAGCGATGCGATTATCTAACTCAATCTCACCCTTACTTTGGTCAGGAGTACCCAGTTCAATAAACCGAGGCGTGACAACTTCTGTCCCCACAGGTTTTTTCTCAGCAAAAGCACCGACACGACCAGTCCGCAGGGACACGCCCCCCGGAGTCAAATACCGTTCATAAGGAACCGTATCTTCCCCAAAGGCTTCGTTATATTCCTGACTATCGAGAATCGCATCTACCAAAGCATAGAAGCCCTTCTTGGAACTCAGATCGAAGTAGGCATTCATTTCCTGACGGCCGTAGGTGGGACGACCTAACAGACGGCGATGAATATATTCGATCGCTTTACACACATACAGCGACGTCCAATACATATTACGGAACACATCGGACTTCGCCAAGGCGCGAATAAACTCACGCACGGTAATATCGCCGTTTTCCAGCTTAATTTCCGCAACGGTTTGGCGTTGACCTTCATAGAGTTCCCGACCAAACACTTGCCGATAAGCTGCGCGAATCACCGCTTGGGTAGAGGATTCGGAGTAATTAACATTGGTTCCTTTGCTGCTACCACTGCGCTTGAACCGACTGCTAATATAACCCCCAGGCAATTGATCCAGTTTGAACACCTTCGGCCCCAAAGAGCCAGGATTGTTCCCCCGGGCTGCCGGGTTGCTCAACTGGTTATCAATTCCAGCCCCATTGCGGATCAAAATTCTTCTGGTATCTTTACCAAAGGGAGCCGGACGGTTACTAGGATTACGGGTTTCTTTCGGGAAAATCGCCCCGAACTGAATTTCCAGAGGATCATTCCCAGTCCCGTAAACGTGCTGATCCCGCAGAGGTTGTTTATAGTCGGCGAACAAAGTCACAAACTGTGGCACTTTGCGGAAAGGAGCACTGTAGTTAAACAGGTCAATTTGTGGCCCCCAGTTGCGACATTCTTGGGCTTCTTGACCCAAACCGCGCAAATAGGGAACAGTTTCTTCCCCAAAATAATCGGAATATTCCTCAGAATCCACCATCGCATCCACTAAGGCCGATAGACCGCCTTTGGACACAATGGAGAAATATTTGGTAAATTCTTCAGGAGAACTTAAACCTCTGCCCAAGAAGTGACGGGTTGCCAGTTCCACTACCCGACTATTGACATAAGGCTCATAGAAATTTTTCCGGTACAACGGAGATTTTCCTAAACGGCGGATAAACTCTTTAGTAGAGATTTCGCTGTTTTTGACTTTGGATTCTAAGTCGGAAACGCTCAAGCTGTAGGCGCGGGTAATATCCCGTTCAAACACTTGGCGATAGGCCGCTTTCACCACGTCTTCTTTTTCCGTCGAAGACAATCCGGGTTTCATCACGAACTTCTGACGGCGCTCGGCGGCGTTGAAGTAAATTTGAGGCAGTGCTAACCCTTGTTGGTCACTACTGTTAGGACGTTGGCGAACCTTTGTCCCAGGAGTGGCTGCTTCAAATTCGGTGACTAACACACCAAAGTATTGCAGGGCGATTTCTTGAGCTTCTTTGTCGTCTTTCAAATAGCCCAAAGCCGCCCGACGCATTTCTTGCAGGGCTACCAAAGTCGCCGCGCTAGAACAAGCATTTTCAATAATTTCCCGTAATCCCCGCACGTTAACGGCGATTAGATTCGGGTCACCTGCGACAATAGCGTAGGTCGTGTAACGCAAAAACCAGCTTAAATCCCGCAGGGATTTAGTCATGTTCCCAGGGCCATAACGAGAAACGTTAATCGGCCCAAAACCAGGGGGTAACAATACGGCTGGCCCCGATCCTGCATCTACAAAAATGGATTTTAAACCTTCTAGCAGGCTGTTACCTCGGCTCTCCGCATAGGAAATTGTTCCCAGTTTCATGGCTTCGGTAACATTACTGCTACCACCGCCAACCGCCACCAGTTCGGTCGCTTCGCTAGGTTTTTCTAAAAACGCTAGAGGTGAACCCCCCGTAAAAATCCGGTTGGCGGCCCGGGAAACAATCAATTCTGCATTTTGTGTCAGAATTTGAGCAATTTCTAAACGTTTTGCCCCGGAACTGAAATAGGTTGCCAGTTCACTTAATTCGCTTTTGCCCAAAAAGCGATCCTGTTGCTCCGCTTGGGAAATGGTGGCAACGGGTACGGTTTGATATAGTTGCGGACGCGCAACTGAGCTTCCACCACTTGCTTTTATACTCATTCGACTCTGTTGCTCCCTATCTGAAATCTTTACAGTATGGAACCTGAAATCTGGTACTGTTCTCAAACAATAAACGGATTAGTTTTGGCTGAATGCTAAAAGTGCCTTCGGCCCGATCAATGGTGCTTGAGCTTTTGCCAGTTTAATCTTTCAGATTAAATTGATTTTGGCCGATTACCAGACATTTATAAAAAAGTGTACCGACAATTATTGTATAGATTTGGGTAAAGTTATCTGAGAAAAAAGAATAAGTTTTGTTACATTGTCTACCGTTGGCGGTTGACCGACAACTCAAAGCCAACTTTGATTTACTGTACAACAATCAATCCCTAATTTTTAATGGGTTACCAAAATGGAAGAAGTTAGTTCTGCGGTTAAACGGCTTTATGACACCTATCCCTTTCCCCCTGACCCCCTGTTGGATGAACCGCCACCAGGATATAACTGGCGATGGTCTTGGCCCGTAGCCTATAGTTTTTGTACGGGTCAGAAACCTCAAAATCTTGATATTCGTATTTTAGACGCAGGTTGTGGTACTGGTTCGAGTACGGAGTATTTAATTATACTCAACACGGAAGCATCTGTTCTCGGTATTGACCTCAGTGAAGGTGCGATCCAAACGGCCGCTTTGCGCTGTCGTCGGTCGGGAATTTCTACTCCCGGCACTCCCTCCCCGGAATTTCGCCGTTTAAGTCTTTATGATGCGGGACAGTTGGAGGGACAGTTTGATTTTATTAACTGTGTTGGGGTTTTGCACCATTTACCTGATCCGATTCGAGGTATTCAAACCTTGGCTTTAAAGTTGGCTCCAGGGGGGTTAATACACATTTTTGTCTATGCTGAATTGGGACGCTGGGAAGTTCAGTTGATGCAAAAAGCGATCGCTCTTTTACAGGGTGAAAAACAGGGAGATTATAAGGACGGAGTAAAAATTGGCCGTCAGATTTTTGAAGCTCTACCGGAAAAAAATCGCTTAGTGACTTATGAATCTAAACGTTGGGGATTGGAAAATCAGCGCGATGAATGTTTTGCTGATATGTATGTTCATCCTCAAGAAATTGACTACAATATTGATAGTTTATTTGAGTTAATTGATGCTTCGGGTTTGGAATTTATTGGCTTTTCTAATCCTAATTATTGGAATTTGGAGCGCTTAATTGGGGACTCACCAGAGTTACTAGAACGGGCTAGTCAATTAAGCGATCGCCAACGCTATCGTTTAATTGAACTCTTAGATCCAGAGATGAGTCATTATGAATTTTTCCTCGGACGTTCCCCTTTACCCAGGAATAATTGGTCAAATGATCGGGCTTTATTAGCTGCTATTCCTGAACGCAGTCCTTGTATGAATGGCTGGCCGAGTCAGAATTTATTTGACTACAATTATCAAATTGTGAGTTTATCTGATCCTGAATTTGAGTTTCTGAAAACTTGCGATGAAAATGCCGAATATCCTCGAACAGTCGGGGAAATTTTAACACACAGTCAACTGGATTTAGAGGAGGTGCGATCACTTCTAAATCGACAGTTAATTTTGTTATCCCCATCTCAAAATTAACCCGAAAATTAACCCCGATTTTACAAGAGTTTCCAAACCTGATTTGAGATTGGGTTTGGAAATCAAACCGCTTGGAATTATAGATATCCGTCTTCAGGAAGACTCTTTTTTATCTATTTGCGATCAATATATATACAGATGACTAAGCAAACTGTAAAAAATTAGTGTAGTTCAATTCGGTTTATTTAGCTGTAATCAAGCCAATACGGAGGATATTATGAGTTTAGAAAATCGCGTTAAAGCCACCGCCAAAAATATTGAGGGTAAAATTCAAGAAGCGGTGGGAGATGTTACTGGAGATCCCCAAACTCAAGCGGAAGGAAAAGCCAAGCAAGCCGAAGCAAAAGTCCGTCATACGGTTGAAGATATGAAGGACGCAACCAAAGACGCCATTGATTAATTGGTAATCAGTAATCAGTTAACAGTTAACAGTTAAC
>DMPJ01000254.1:0-1741 GCA_003456035.1 Planktothrix sp. UBA8402 | reverse complement strand
TTCCTAGTCGGATTTTTCTATGCTAGACTTTGATCGGAAGTTGAGTTCAAGGGTTAGTAGATAAAATCCAGATAACGATGCCCCACTCAAGTTAAAATAAAACTTAAAATCAATGGCAGATCCCCAAAAGACTGGTGTTATTTCGGTTGGTATGGTGGCAGGAATTGCCGCCTGCTTAATTGCTGTGGGCGCGGGGTTAAGCTGGTGGACATTAAGCTCCCGTTCTCCGAAAGCACCCGTTGTCTCCTCCCCAACCCCGGTTTCGTCGCCACAACCGATTCCCTCGCCAGAGGTTTCACCATCCCCATCGGAAACCGTTGAAAAAACCCTTAGCGTTTATTGGGTAGAGGATAAAAACGGTAAATTGGCGATTATTTCTCAACCTGTACAAATTCAAGCCCAAAATGACCCAACGGTATTTTTAAATATCGCCTTGGATCGATTATTAGCAGGTGCTTCCGATCCGAATCAATTTAGTGAAATTCCCAAAGGAACAAAACTTCTGAAGTTAACCACCAATAACGATAACGTTTATCTGGATTTATCCCCAGACTTCACCCAAGGGGGGGGTAGTGCATCCATGACCGGACGCTTAGGACAAATAATTTATACCTCTACGACCCTTAACCCCAATAGTAAAGTTTGGCTGTCCGTTGCCGGGAAACCTTTGACAGTATTGGGGGGAGAAGGATTAGAGATTTCGCAACCGATGACGCGCTCAATTTTTGAGCGAGAATTTCCGTTTTAAGGAAGTCAAGATCGTGTCAATCAGGTTTAATTCTGATTAACGGCTGGCCATATTCAACGGGAGAACCATTCTGAACCAAAATTTCCATGACTTGGCCAGAAAATTCGGCCTCAATTTCATTCATTAACTTCATGGCTTCAATAATGCAAACGCTCTGACCAGTGGAAATGCGATCGCCTATTTCCACAAAAACCGGTTCATCGGGTGCAGGAGAGCGATAGAAAGTTCCCACCATTGGGGAAGTAATATCAACCCACTTTGATTCCGCCGAAGGCGGTGGAGGGGAAGCTGTTGATGGTGTTGTGAGGGTAGATGTAGTGAGAGCTTCCCCAACCGGAGCTACAGCAGTAGTGGTAACGACCGGAGACGACACCAACTGTGAACTAACCTCCGCACCCGTTAATAGCGTTTCAACCGCAGGTAAAGCCTGAGATCCGAGCGAAACTTCTTTACGAACAGTCAGTTCAAAATCTGCGCTTTTGAGTGTTAGCTCTGAAATATTAGTTTTATCGAGATCAGCCAGCAATTCACGAAGCTGGTTCAAATCTAGTTGCACAGTTGGTATGTCTCCCCTAAATTTGCAGTCTATTTTGATTCAGTCCGTTGGGTGGGTGTTTGACCAATCGCCCAACAGTCTAAACCGCTTAAATATCAAATCATAGTTTGGCGAGTTTTCACTCTCGACCTTGATAACTGTCGGTACGGGTATCAATCCGAATCCGTTCCCCAATGGTAATAAATAAGGGAACCATGACTTGAGCACCTGTTTCCACAATAGCGGGTTTTGTGCCTCCTGTGGCGGTGTCTCCTTTGACTCCGGGATCGGTTTGAGTAACTTCTAAGGTGACAGAGTTCGGGAGTTCTACTTCCAGAACTTGTTCTCCCCAACGGACAACGTTAACGGTCATTCCATCTTTAAGATATTTAACCCGATCGCCAATTTCAGTTTTTTTCAAACGGGATTCTTCATAAGTTTCCATATCCATAAAGACG
>DMPJ01000296.1 GCA_003456035.1 Planktothrix sp. UBA8402 | reverse complement strand
TAATTGCCTTTTTATAGGGATTGATAAAAAGGCAATTACTTTTTGATATAGCAGGAAACAGGGAACACCGCAGGAAAAGAGTTCTCTGTTTAACGTGAGTTTGATGGATTGCGATCGCATAACAATTTGGTAAAGATGAGGAATGGGGAATAATATATAATAGAGCACTATTAGTAAAGTTACTTGTAAAATATAATTATGCAAATTACCAGTATCAGAATCAAAAACTATCGAGTTTTTGAGAATTTGGAAGTAGAGAATATCCCTCCTTTTTGTGTGTTAATCGGTGCTAATGGTACGGGAAAGTCAACTCTGTTTGATATTTTTGGTTTTTTGCGAGATGCCTTAAAAAATAACATTCGTCAAGCTCTCCAAATTCGAGGCGGTTACAGAGAAGTTGTTACCCGGGGCAAAGAAAAAGAAGATATAGAAATAGAGCTACAATTTCGGATGAATATTTTAGCTAAAAAACGACTTGTTACTTATATATTGATTATTGGACAAGATAATCGAAAACCCATGATTAAAAGAGAAATATTGCGTTATAAACGCGGTGAATATGGCTCTCCCTATCACTTCCTTGATTTTACTAAAGGTAAAGGTTATGCTATCACCAATGAAGAAAATTTTAGTCAACCAGATGAAGAATTACAAAGAGAAGAACAACAACTAGAATCCAATGATATTTTAGCAATTAAAGGATTAGGACAATTTCAACGTTTTAAAGCTGCTACTGCTTTCCGCTCCCTAATCGAAAATTGGCATATTTCCGACTTCCATATTAGCGGATCATGGGGCAGTAAAGATGCACTTTATGCTGAACATCTTTCTCCCACAGGGGATAATATAGCGGTCGTTGCACAATATTTATATCGAGAACATCCTGAGATTTTCCAAACCATCTTAACCAGAATCAAAGAAAGAGTCCCCGGTATTTCTACAGTAGAAGCCAAAGACACAGAAGACGGGCGATTAATTTTAAAATTTCAAGATGAAGCATTTAAAGATCCATTTATTGATCGTTATGTATCTGATGGCACAATGAAAATGTTTGCCTATTTAATTTTGCTTTTTGATCCTAAACCTCACCCTTTACTTTGCGTTGAAGAACCAGAAAACCAGTTATATCCAACTCTTTTAACCGAACTTGCGGAAGAATTTGCGAGTTATGCGAATAGAGGAGGACAAGTTTTTGTTTCTACTCATTCCCCTGACTTTTTAAATGCGGTTCCTTTAGAAAGTATATTTTGGCTAATCAAAGAAAAAGGGATCACTAAAATGTCTAAAGCCTCAGATCACGAAATCCTTAGAAAATTAGTAGAAGAAGGAGATTTACCTGGCTATTTATGGAATCAAGGTTGGTTTAAAGGAGTTGCGCCTACATGAATTATGACTTAATTTTTTTATTAGAAGAACCTTCTATGAAAAATGTTTTAGAAGAAATCTTACCAAAAATCATTCCTGAGCAAATTTCCTTTAATTGTATTGCTCATCAAGGTAAACAAGACTTAGCTAAATCTATTCCTATTAAAATTAGAGCTTTCAATAATATTAGCCCCCATACTCAATTTATCATAGTTCATGTAATAAATCTAAAAGTTTTGAAGTTTTTATTCAAGGCATACAAAATGTTATCAAAAACCTAAATTATTAGCTCCCAAAAAAGTAGGTGATTGAGTTGTGGAAACTGCTATAGAGCGCATCTAGCCTCCTAACTGTCTTGGCGGTTGCTATCCCATTCAGGATCAGACTCTACAAAGGCCGTTACAATATCAGCAGGAACAGGTTTAAGGAAGAAATAACCTTGAGCATATTCACAGCCTAGAGAACGTAATTGTGCTAGTTGATAAGCTGTTTCTACCCCTTCAGCAATGACCTCTTTATTTAACGCATGAGCTAACCGAATAATCGTGCGGACAATGGCTAAATTTTCTCCCGCTTCATCCGCTTCTATTTGTCCGACAAAAGAGCGATCAATTTTAATCGTATCAATGGGAAATCGAGGTAAATAACTCAAAGAAGAAAACCCCGTCCCAAAATCATCAATACTTAATTTTAACCCCAATGCTTTTAACCGTTTTAACAGATTAATCGTAGTATCCACATCACCCATAATCACACTTTCTGTAATTTCCAATCTTAACCCATTGGGGTCAATATTTGATCGTTGAATAATCTCTTGAATTTGTTCAATTAAATCCGGTTGAAAAAACTGTCTAGCAGATAAATTAACCCCTAAAATTAATTCAGGTTGCCAATGAAATTTTTCTTGCCAAATCTTTAATTGATCACAAGCTTCTTGAATTGCCCATTTACCAATAGGTACAATTAATCCCGTCTCTTTTGCCGTAGCTATAAATCCTTCAGGGGTAATTAATCCTTCCTCTGGATGTTGCCAACGAATTAGGGCTTCAAACCCGGAAATTTTACCAGAATTTAAGGCAATCACCGGTTGATAATATAACACAAATTCTTGACGTTCTAGGGCTAATCTTAAACTGGTTTCTAACTCCAACTGTTCAATACCATTAACGTGCATAGTCTGTTCAAAAACCTGCATCATGCCCTTTCCTAATCTGCGGGCGCGATACATGGCAGTATGGGCATTTCTTAATAGATAATCTGCCCTACCTTCGGCGGTTTCACTCAGGGCAATTCCTATACTTAAACCCATGAAAATATTATGATTATTTAAGTTAAAAGGAGAAAGGAGAGATTTTTGAATTCTTTCCGCAACAAAACTAGCATTTTGATCGGGTTTTAAATCTTCAATTAAAATCGCAAATTCATCTCCTCCTAACCTAGCAATAATATCCTGATTTCTTAAACAGTTTTTGATTCTCTGGATAATTTCAATTAACAGTTGATTTCCGGCTTCATATCCCAAACTATCATTAATTCGCTTAAATTGATCAATATTTAAAAACAAGACCGCACATTGAGATTGATGGCGTTTTGTTTTTGAAATTGCCCATCCCACTCGGTCTAAGAATAAGGTGCGGTTGGGAAGTCCCGTTAGGGAATCATGCAAAGAATTGTGGATTTGTTTATAAGCAATAACCCCTGTCCCTGACAAAAATAAAGAAAAAATAGGAGCAATAATCGGAACCCAAATATTTAAGAAAAATAGCCCATAGCTAGTTGCCAATAAACTCAAAATCCCAATAATTAAAGCTAACCCTTGCTTAATAGGATGGGGAATGCGCCACATTAATATTCCTCCCGCCATTGACCAAATTCCAATCCATAATATTTCTAAATATTGAGGAAAAAACCTAAATAAATCTGAGGTTTGTGTGATGATTTGAGATTGATTACTTAGGGTAGAATTAATAATCTTGCTCACCATTTGAGCATGAATTAGTACCCCAGGCATTTTAAAATCATCTCCGGCTTTCCTACTATAAGGGGTTAAAAACGCATCGGGAATACTAGGGGCGGTTGTGCCAATTAAAATGACTTTATTTTTAATCCAATCTGGATTAACTTGATTTGATAAAACCTCTCCCATACTAACAATTCTAGCAATTTCTGGCGTGCGATAATTGAGCAGAATTTGGTAGCCGCGATGATCAATATTAGCATAACCTCCATCTCCTGAATTTAAAGGGAAAAATATAGTTTTTCCCAATTCCATATACTCGGGATATCGGCTATTATTTTTAGGTTCAATTCCTTGAGCTTTTAAGTAAATTAATGCCAGTTGTAAAGAAAAAGCAAAAATTGTTTGATTATCCTGACCACTGGCAAATAATAACTGGCGACGAACAACTCCATCCGGGTCTAATACTAAATCATTAAATCCAATTTTTTCAGGGGGAATTCCCGGGGGAGGAGAAACACTTAGATTTTTGGGATTTCCGATTTTGGTAATCACAATTACATGATCAGCTTTTAACTGCTTTAATAATTCATCGCCCCCAGGTTTCTGTGGTAAATCTCTATATAAATCTAACCCAATAACACGAGGTTGATGTCGCTGAAGTTTAGCAAAAACCTCTGCTAAAACTCTATCGGTAAGCGGCCATTGTTTTTGAGATCGGATATCATCTTCAGTAATTGCAACAATTAATAAGTTAGGGTCAGGTTCAGGAATAGACCGTAAACAAATCAAAGCATCAAACATCCGTAATTCTAATGCTTCTAACCCGCCTAATTTTTGACATCCGACCACAAACACCGTCACAATTAAACTGGTCAATAAAGCCGGGGATAACTGGACTAAGGATGGTAAAACCTTGCCTTCATCTCCAGGTATCGGTAAAGATAGCCAAGTTTTGAGAAAACGCAACTTTCGAGAAAACATGAATTTAAGGTAAAATAAAAATACAGAAAATTTTTTCAGTGAATTACCCTGCTGGGTATAATTTACACAAAATCTTTTCTGTGACTGGAAATTTTGACTTAGATGTATTTATTATTATGACTAATTCCCTTCCAATTCCTGTAATTATTAATGGCGCTGGTGGAAAAATGGGCCGCGAAGTAATTAAAGCAGTGGCCGCATCTCCCGATCTGACATTATTAGGGGCAATTGATCATAACCCGGCTTATCAAGAACAAGATGCCGGAACTCTAGTCGGAATTGAACCCTTGGAAGTTCCGATTACCAATGACCGAGAAGGAATGTTAGCGATGGCAGCCCAGGAAAAACAGCCTGGAGTTATGGTCGATTTTACCCATCCTGATTCAGTTTACGACAATATTCGGGCGGCGATCGCTTACGGCCTGCGTCCAGTTGTCGGAACTACCGGGTTAAGTCCCCAACAAATTCAAGACTTAGCCGAATTTGCCGATAAAGCCAGTATGGGTTGTTTACTAATTCCTAATTTCTCCATTGGCATGGTATTATTACAACAGGCGGCAATTATCGCTTCTCGCTATTTTGATCATGTTGAAATTATTGAATTACATCATAATCAAAAAGCCGATGCTCCCAGTGGAACTGCAATTCAAACGGCACAATTATTAGCAGAATTAGGCAAAACCTATAATGCCCCCCTAGTTGCAGAAACCGAAAAAATAACCGGGGCAAGAGGCGCCGAAGCCGGAGAGGGAATTAGAATTCATAGTATCCGTTTACCCGGATTAATTGCCCATCAAGAGGTAATTTTTGGGGCTGCGGGTCAAATTTATACCCTGCGTCATGATACTAGCGATCGCTCTTGTTATATGCCCGGAGTTCTGCTGGCTATTCGCAAAGTCTTAGCCTTGAAAACCTTAGTTTATGGATTGGAAAAAATCTTATAATGGGCAATAGGGAATGGGGAATGGGCAATGGGTAATAGGTAAGAGGTAATAGGTAATGGG
>DMPJ01000394.1 GCA_003456035.1 Planktothrix sp. UBA8402 | reverse complement strand
CCCTGCTCCCCGGTGCTCCCCCCTGCTCCCCCTTAACGTTTACCCTTGGGAGTCTGATCGGAATTAACAGGTAAAATATTAATCGCGGCACCATCGGATAGTTTTTGTGTACCGGAAATAATCAATTTTTGTCCTGGTTTAAGTCCTGCTAAAATTTCAGCCTGATCGCCTTGAATTAAACCTAATTTAATCGGTTGTTTTTTAGCAGTTAATTTTTCTTCCCCTTCCGCAATAAATACAAATCGCTGATCACCTTGAAATTTAACAGCCGTCATCGGGATCACCACAGCATTTAGTTTTTGTTTCCAAACTACTTCAGCCCGGACAAATTGACCATCTTTAAATAATCCTTGACTATTATCAAAACTAGCTTTGGCTAAAATAGTTTGGGAGTCTTGATTTACCGAAGGAGAGATAAAACTAATTCGTCCTGTTCCTAATATTTTACCTTGAGAATCAACCATTTGTACCGATAATCCTAACTTTAAATCCTCTTTACGTTCTAAGGCTATTGGTAAACGCAATTCTAACTGATCATTAGCGGTTAAACGGGTGAGAATATCTCCTTTACTAACATAATCTCCCACTTTAATTCCTACATCCCCAACTACCCCGGTAAACGGTGCTAAAACGGCTGTTTCTTGTAAATCTAATTCAATATTGCGAACCTGAGCCGATGCTTCCGCAACTTGGGCTTCCGCCTGTTGAACTTCTTGAATTCGAGTACCATTTTCTAATTGTTTTAAAGCCTGTTGTTCCTGTTCAATAACGGCTTGACGGAGATTAATTTCTGATTGTCGATTTTTTTGTAATTGTTCTAAACGGCGTTTTGCGGCTTGCAAATTTGCATTAGCGCTATTTTTCTGAGAGGATAAAGCATCAAATTGATCTTGAGAAATTGCCCCGGATTCGCTTAAATCTCTAAAGCGATTTACCCGATTTTGAGCTAATTCAGCTTCGGCTCGAATTGAATCTATTTGAGCCTTGGCTTGATTAATTTCTGCTAATAAACCCCCTGATTCAGCATCGGCTAATCTAGCTTTTGCCTCGACTAATTTTGCCCTTGCTTGAGCGATTTCTTCGGGACGACTTCCGGCTTTTAGTTCTGATAAACGGGCTTGAGTCCGAACTAAATTAGCCTTAGCTTGATTTAAACTCGATTCTACACTATCACTTTTGAGGCGAGCGATCGCTTCTCCCTGTTGAATAATTTGCCCTGAACTTACTAAAATCTCGGTAATTCGACCTTCAATTTCTGGCTTAATATCTGCTGCTCGTTTTGCCTCCAATGTGCCTACAAAATCAGAAGTTTCTTCAAAGTTAAAAGTTTCTACCGCAGCGATTTTAACTGCATTTACCCTCGGCTTATTGGCTTTTTCTGAAGTTTGGTTATCCCCGACTTTTTGGGTAGATTGCCACCATTGTCCTCCGACAAAACCCATCCCCAATGCCANNATTAAAGTAACCAGGAAAATTTGGAGCCATCCTGTTTTAGAAGCAGCAGGTTCTGGGGTAATTTTTATTGGTAAAGATTCAGCATTGAGATCGGTTTTTTTCTGGTGATTTTCTTGCGGAATCCACTCTTGATCCTGTTCTTTCACGGTAGATTTAGGAGATTGCAAATTAGCCATTATTTAACCCAAATTTAGGTCGTTTTTCACGGATTAAAATAACGAGAATATAGAGATAAACTCAGAGTTTAGATCTAAAGTTAGAATATATTAAACTAAGTCAACATCTTTCTGGAGATAGATGTCAAAGCACCAGATTTTTCTTTTTCCAAACATTCCTGAAGCCAATCCATTTCTGACTCCAGCATGAACTTTGCCCGTTCCCAAGTTACTGCTTGAAAAGAGTCCGTTATCAAAGTTCCCATTTCTTGACTTTCCAAATAAGTTTGTCGTAGGTGACAAATTCTTAAACGGTTTTCAATTAGTTGCGCTCGTTCCCAAGGTTCTAAACTTCCGAAAAAGAAATACTTAACTAAAAATCGAGCGCGACTTTTAACCCAGCTTTCTTGCGGATGTTCTAACATTTTTGCCCGCCAACGAGCTCGTCCGCTAGGAGTAATTGCATAAATTTTGCGACTAGCTCCGGCGTCCCCAGACTCCTCCAACAATACCTGAACCTGACCCCGTTCTTCTAAACGTTTAAGCAAAGGGTAAATAGCTCCATAGTTGACGCTAATAGCACTACTGAGAAACAACTCCAGCCGTTGTTTAAGTCGGTAGCCGTGTAAAGGTTCTTGTTGTAATAGTCCTAGGGTAGATAATTCTAACATTATATCAAATTGATAGTTAATTAAATTATATTGATTGTACTCGATTC
The DNA here is from genome assembly GCA_003456035.1 of Planktothrix sp. UBA8402. Taxonomy (GTDB): domain Bacteria; phylum Cyanobacteriota; class Cyanobacteriia; order Cyanobacteriales; family Microcoleaceae; genus Planktothrix. The sequence continues at coordinate 885 of DMPJ01000394.1, read as the reverse complement.
TTTTTTAGGCAATGAAGTTGTATTCGGTTCCAGTCCTGTTTTCTTAGAAATGTCAGAGAACTTTAACCGAGACTGAACCTGGATTTAACCTCAAACCTTTAGTTTAGGAGTAAGCATTCAAGGAAACTCCTGTGAATATTTCAACCCTTGTTAGTCCTCCTTTGACCTCCAGACCCCGTACCTTTAACCCCCGGGAACAAATCCCCCTCTGGTCTAATACCCTGTGGAAAATTGAACGGGGTGTCGTCCGTACCCTGACCTGGAAAGAAGACGGAACCTTAATTAGTTTAGGATATTGGGGACAGAATGATGTCATCGGTAGACCCCTATCTCAACTAGAACCCTATCAAATTGAATGTGTGACTTCCGTTGAAGTCAGTCTCATCCCATCAACTCAATGGTCAGACTATATGGATCAGATTTTAACCCATCTGCGCCAAATAGAAGAACTGCAAAGTATTCTCCACACCCAAGGTACGGAACAACGTTTATTGAATTGTTTAAAATGGCTGGGAAAAAAATTTGGTCGTTTAACACCCGATGGATTATTAATAGATTTACGTTTAACCCATGCTGATATTTCTGATTTAATTGGGATGACCAGGGTAAGTGTAACCCGGATGATGATTAAACTTGAACAGGATGAATTAATTAAACGTCCGGGGCGTCATTGTATTATTTTGAAATCATCTGTTTTTCTTTCGTACCAATCATCAGGGGTTAAGAAAGTAGATTAAATATATATCGTATGTTTTCCCAGTTTTATTTGCTTGTCAGCAATTTTAATCTTTTTAAATGTATAGCGCTACGCGCTATGGTTAGGACATTTCTGAATCCTGAAACCCTTTCACTCCTTACTGTTCCCTGTTCCCTGTTCCCTGTTCC
>DMPJ01000402.1:2526-4591 GCA_003456035.1 Planktothrix sp. UBA8402 | reverse complement strand
CCTCTTAAATCCGTGATCCCCATTTTTAGCTATCTTAATAGTAACAAAATTGTCTGAAATAACCCAATTACAATCCCTAAAATTCCCCCTAAATTAACAATTGCCTGTAATTCACTTTTAACAATACCATTAATTGCGGCTTCCAAGTTTTCCGGTGAAGTTTCCTTGACCCGATTAATAATCACCTGTTCAATATTCAAAATCGGAATAACTTGAGTCATGATTTTTTCTAAATCCCGTTCTAAATACCGTTCTAAAATTAAAGCTAATTCCTGACTCACTAATTCTAAAGATGTATTCATCACCGGAGAAATTTGCAACCGTTTTAAAATCCAATTTGAAATATTATCCCAATCTATTGATTGACTTAACTCTTGCATTACATCAATACCTTGTTCTTGAATATAGATTCTTACCGCATCTCCTATGGTTTTTTTTAACTGTTTAACCGTAGAAACAGGTAAATTTTGTAAAGAGATATTTTGTAACCATTCTTGTAGTCTTCCTCGTAATCCCAAGGATTTAATTAATTCTGCTAATCGTCGATTTGTTTCCTCCTTTTCATCTAAACAAAAGGTTCTTAAACGAGTTAAACTATTTCTTAATCCCAATAAATTCGCTANNGTGCTTTGTTCCCGGAATCCTTCATCAATAATTGAAATATTTTTATCCGTGAGAAAATCAATTAAAGCCTGTCGCAATATTTCTGGTGTTAATACAACCTCTAAAAGCCATTTAGATAAATGTTTTGATTGTTGATCATTTAATTGAAATTCCAATAAAACCCGATCAAAAATCTGATTAATTTGAGGGGCTAAAAAGTCATCTTTTCTGGCTAAAACCCTTAAAATTCTAGGTAAAGACTCGCCAATAAAATCGCGTAGAATTGCAGCTAAAATCTTAGCTGTTTTTGGTTCTGTATCAGCTTTAATTTGATCTAAAGCCAGTCTTAAAAACCAACTAATAGCTGCTTGCATTCGTTCGGTTTCCAGCAAACGACGAGCTAATTTTTGTAATTCCTCTGGAGTCAATAAAGACCCCATAATTGTATCGGAAATTCGTTTAGCTAAACGTTCTTGATTCCTAGGAATTAAACCAGGAGTAAACGGAACCCTTCGGCCATAAATCTGTATAGATCGATACGGACGAAATAACATTTTAATCGCTAAATCATTGGTAAAATAACCAATAATTCCACCCACTATCGGAGGAGTAATTAAAATCCACTGTTCAGAAAAATTGACCATTCTTATCGCAACAGCCCGTTAGGAACGTATCTGGTGTATTAGCTAATTCAGGCAACACACCGAACACCTAAAAATTAATTTGCTTTAGTAATAACTAATACTCCCATCATACCGCTTGCAATCGGGTAATGTGTGGCGGTGAAAAATCCCGCTTGCCGGGCTAACAAAACTTGTTCACTTCCGATCGGAAATTTATCTAAACTGGGGTTAATATAAGCGTATTCGTCTTGAAAACCTAATTGTTCGGCGGCTCGAACCACAAACTGCTCTAAATACCACAGTTGAAAGCTACGCAATAGGGAACCTTGAGGACGATGAAAGTCCAAAATAGCGGCCGTTGCTCCTGGTTTGAGAACTCGATATAGTTCCTGGAGACTGCGAGAAATATCGACTACATTCCTTAAACCATAGCCCATAGTGGCACAGTCAAAGGTATGATCGGCAAAGGGCAACGCTAATACATCCGCTTCTACCCAAGTGATATCAGCCGTTGGAATCGTAAAAGGTCGGGGTCGGTGCTGGGCAATTTCTAATTGACAAGCGGAAAAATCTACCCCAAATACCCGTCCCGGTTTTCCTACCTGTTGCGCTAATAACAGAGCTAAATCTCCACTCCCACAACATAAATCCAAAGCCGTATCTCCTGGTTTAGCTCCACTCCAACCCAGAGCCATTTTTTTCCAAATCCGATGTTGTCCCAAACTTAACCCATCATTTAACTGATCATAAACCGGGGCGATGCGATTAAAAATCTCTTGAATTGAATTACTTTCCTTAACCATTCCTCTAGTTACCTGTTAGCTGTTAGCTGTTAGCTG
>DMPJ01000402.1:812-2514 GCA_003456035.1 Planktothrix sp. UBA8402 | reverse complement strand
CCTGTTCCCTTCTTCAAATTGAGATTAATTTCCAAAGCTAATTAAAGCTAAGGCGACTTGTTGCGCTAATAAATGAACCGTGATCAAATCATCGGGACTCATTTGACAAGGCTGTTTCCATTGTACTGATAATAGACCGATCAGTTGTTCGCGATAGGTGATGGGAATATTAATATGGGCTTGAATTCCCGAACTTTGATAGTGAGGGAGATTAGCTAAGGCGGGATCAGTTGTAATATTAATTGATGCTTGTACGGTTTTGGTGGTTATGGTTTCTTGGACTAAAGGATCAACCCCTAACCAATTTTCCACAACACCCGTAGAACTATAATGGCTGACCGTGGCAGTCAATTGATTGTCTTTAATTTGTTGCAAAATGCAAACATCAGCTTGGAACTTTTCCGCCACAGCTTCAGAGATGCTGCTCAATAGAGTTTCTAGGTTAACCGCGCTCTTTGCGGCTTCCATAATCAGAGCTAACAGTTTGATTTGAGCCTGAGCGCGATTTAATTCTGCGGTGCGTTGGTTTAGTAACTCATAAGTTTGGGCGGCTCTTTCTACTACAGTTTTGAGTTCATTTGGATCCCAGGGCTTGGTAATATATTTGTACACCTGCCCCGAATTAATTGCATCCACCAAGTCCTCAATATCCGTAAACCCGGTTAAAATAATTCTCACCGTATTGGGGAACTCAGGTACAGTTTTGCTTAAGAATTCTGTGCCTTTCATTTCTGGCATTCGTTGGTCGGAGATAATTACCGCCACTTCTCCTTCGGCCGCCAAAATTTCTAAAGCCTGACCCCCACTTTCCGCTTTAAATACATTAAAATTGCGTCGAAATGTGCGGTAGAGCAGATCTAAATTATCTGGCTCATCGTCAACTACCAACATTTTGGGCTTTTTGGGTCGCTGATGGTTCATGAGTTGGCGCCTAACACTTTCTAGTTGGGGAATTTCAACTTCCATATATCGTCTTCGTGTATTCGGGTGCAAAGCTAGAAATTCTACCGCTTTTTAATTGGGATATAAGATTGGTTAACCAGTTTTTTCCCAGAATGCCCCTGCTAAAAGTTTATAGCAAATCAGGGCATTCCGGTTAAAAATAACCGAACCACATTAACCCGCCACTGACTAACAGCACGATGACTAAAGCAATCCACAAAAATTGATTATCTTTAGTATTGACTCCATCCCCGTTATTCACAACAGTGAAATCACCGGACTTGGGAATAGGTCTAACGGTCGCAACTGAATTGTTTTGAGATCGGGAATTTCTTTGGACATCCAAATGATCCAAATCAGGGATTTTCACAAATCCCTCTGGGTCAATATAGAGTTTAGGAGCTTCTAAGACTTCAAGTAAACGACGGGCCTGTTGACGGGTTTCGATATTCGGATGACGAGTCAACTGTTTGCATAGAGCGATCGCATCTTGCCTCAGACCGGAAGCCTCAAATGCTGTGACTAACCAAATTTGGATCTCTCCACCCAGAGGAGAATTGAGTTCCACAGCTTGACGAGCCTGTTCTAAATATTGAACCGACTCTCGATAACGCCCCTGTTCAAAGGCAAACTGACCCGCTTGGTATGCAATTTTAACGCTGTCTAAGGATTTTTCAGCCACGGTCGTCCCTATTCAAAACTCATCATAGTTGTTCCGAGGCGCGCCTTCCTCATCCCGCTTAGAACCCAATAGATCTAA
>DMPJ01000402.1:0-723 GCA_003456035.1 Planktothrix sp. UBA8402 | reverse complement strand
CCCAAATTTCTAAGTTAAACCAATCGGGTTGATCCGTTTTTTTAGTCCGACGGTTAACCGCTAAGGTTAAATTACAGACGACGCTACCGGACTATTAGAGTCGATAAAAATGTCACCATTCTTACCTCTCATTCAGAACCGTGCATGAGACTTTCGCCTCACACGGCTCCTCAGTGACTTGGCTCGTTAGAGTACCTCTTTCTTTGCGTGTATGATGTCGTGGCAATGCGTGTGTAATAACTCAAGATTATTAATTTTGTTATTTGCCCGATTTCTATCAATGTGATGGATTTCAAGCAAGCTATTACTAATGAATCTCAAATTACAGTGGTTACATTTTCCTTCTTGTTTTTTAAGAAGTTTGGATGCCATATTTCTTAGCATTGGATGTTGGCTTAGTCTTTGTCCCCAATACACCAAATCTCCGTTAAAAGGACTTTTTGTGTCTTTTACTTTGATGTGGCGGCGAATTTTCATGTTCTGGTGTTTTTCCAGTACATACTTATTGTCTTGGGTGATAAATTTCCAGCCTAATCCTCTGTTGACCCCCCAGTAAGCTGAAACGATTTCAGTTTTGTTCTGTCCTCGTCCACTTCTTCTGATAGCCCATCCTTGTAACTTGGAAAAAATTATGCTGTCCATTTTACTAAAGGTATCCGCGCTTGCCACCGTTGAGTAGTATGCTGCCCAACCCCGTATTACTGGATTTAAGGCGTTAATAAC
>DMPJ01000396.1 GCA_003456035.1 Planktothrix sp. UBA8402 | reverse complement strand
CCAGCATCCCCCAACCCAGGTACAATAAAGCCATTTTCATTGACTTCTGGATCAATAATAGCGGTATATATTTGCAAATTGGGATAGGCTTGGCTTAACTTTTGTAACGCCGGGGGTGCGGCGACAATTGAGATAATCCGAATTAAGGCCGGGTCAAGATGACGTTGGGTAAGTTCGGCCATGACTGCCATAATTGTTCCCCCGGTTGCTAACATAGGTTCACTGATGATCACCCTAGTTTGGGGATCAAATTGGGCGGGTAATTTATTTAAGTAGCAAGTAGGCTCTAAGGTTTCTTCGTTGCGTAAATATCCTAAATGATAGACCGAAGATAGGGGAACAACACTTTGAATACCCTCCATTAAGGCTAAACCAGCGCGTAATATCGGAATTACAATTAAGGGAACTTCAGGATTAACAAAAGTTGCGGTACATTCGGTTAAGGGAGTTTGTACCGTTGTTTCTAGGGTCGGTAACCAGTCCTTCGCCGCTTCATAAGTTAACCAACGTCCTAATTCGGTCATCGCCGTCCGAAATAAACCCGGAGGCGTCGCCTGGTCACGAGCAACCCCTAACCAATGTTTAATCAGGGGATGGGGTGGGACATAAATACGCAGTTGAGGAGCCATATCAAAACTGTTGAGAGATCAGAAGTGCAAATTCTCAACTATCATCCCATAACATTGCTAGGCTATTGTTAAAGGTTTTTAAGTTATCTTTGACCGATTAAAATATTGTTTTGCCTTTAGAATTATCTTTATGAAAGCAATTATGATTGTGGGAACGACATCCCACGCCGGAAAATCAATGATGGTTACGGCCATTTGTCGGATTTTACATCGTCGCGGGGTGAAAGTGGCCCCGTTTAAAGGGCAAAATATGGCCCTCAATTCCTATGTTTCTCCGGGGGGATCGGAAATGGGTTATGCTCAAGCGGTGCAAGCTTGGGCGGCGGGAGTTACTCCTTCGGTGACGATGAACCCAATTTTATTGAAACCCCAAGGGAATATGACCTCTCAGGTGATTTTTAAAGGTAAACCTGTGGGGGTTGTACAAGCCAGTGATTATTATGAACAATATTTTGATCGCGGTTGGGAAGCAATTACTGAATGTTTAGAATATTTAACTCAAGAATTTGATATTTTAGTTTGTGAAGGGGCGGGAAGTCCGGCTGAAATTAATCTCAAACATCGAGATTTAACTAATATGCGGGTGGCTAAATATTTGAATGCGAAAACCTTATTAGTTGTTGATATTGATCGGGGTGGCGCTTTTGCCCATGTTGTGGGAACATTACAATTATTAGAACCCGATGAACGAGCGTTAATTTGTGGTATTGTGATTAATAAATTTAGGGGACAGCGATCGCTATTAGAATCTGGGATCACCTGGTTAGAGGAATATACTAAAATTCCTGTAGTTGCAGTGATTCCTTGGATTGATCACCCCTTTCCCGCAGGNNTAAGTTTATTAGATCGTCCTTCTAATTCCCACCAAACGGAATTAACCATTGCCGTGATCCGTTTTCCTCGCATTGCCAATTTCACCGATTTTGATCCTTTGGACTCGGAATCAACGGTTAGTATTAAGTATGTTAACCCGGCTGAATATTTAGGACATCCCGACGCTGTAATTCTTCCGGGATCTAAAACTACTATATCAGATTTGCAAGTATTAAAAGAATCGGGAATGGCAGATCAAATTAAAAATTATCTTCAGGCGGGGGGTCAAGTTATGGGCATCTGTGGCGGTTATCAAATGTTAGGAAAAGTTGTCTCTGATCCTTATGGTATAGAGGGAAAACAAGGAGATTATGAAGGTTTAGGATTATTAGCCCTGAAAACAGTAATTTCTAATCAAAAAACCTCCCGTCAACGGTTGGTAACTTCCAATTATCCCCAGGAGGGTTTANNAATTATCCCCAGGAAAATTTACCCGTTGAAGGCTATGAAATTCATCAAGGAAGAACTCAACTCCTAGATGCTAATGATATTTTTCCTTTATTTGATGACCAAAATTTAGGATATGTCAATGGTCAAAAATCTATTTGGGGGCATTATTTACATGGAATTTTCGATAATGGATCTTGGCGACGAACTTGGCTGAATCATCTGCGAAAAGCCAGGGGTTTAAATGCTTTACCCACTGGTATTGCTAATTATCGAGAACAGCGAGAAATATTATTAGATGTATTAGCAGATACGGTAGAAGCTCATTTAGACCTGAAATCTATTCTTGGTTAAGTTCAAAAAAATCTAATTTTTAGCGGTGAAAACCAATTATGAAAATCCATTTTTTACCCGATCAAATTACTATTGAAGCCGAAGCAGGAGAACCCTTATTAGACGTGGCAAAACGGGCAGGTGTGGTGATTCCTACCGGGTGTTTAATGGGGTCTTGTCACGCTTGTGAAGTGGAAATAGACGAAGATAATTTTATCTGTGCTTGTATTTCTGCTGTTCCCCCAGAGAAAACTGAAATGACTATTAATATTTATAGTGATCCTACTTGGTAGGATATTAGGGAATGGGTAATGGGTAATGG
>DMPJ01000265.1:8953-9866 GCA_003456035.1 Planktothrix sp. UBA8402 | reverse complement strand
ATTACCAGGGGCGCCGGAACATGAGGGCGGTTTTCCATCGGAATTCGATAGGCTTCAAAAAGTTCCAGGGTTTTCCAGTCCGCTTTAATCCATTCACCTGTCGCTAAAGCATCAATCACCCCACAATATTTAACCCGATGGGTGATGGAAGCGACCCCATTCCACACCCCCCCACTCACTCCATTTCCGGTAGTGGCGGGTAAATGTCCTTGGGGGGCGCGGGGGGAAAAATTCAGTTGTTCATATTTTAGCCACTGATCTCTTTTGCGCCAACCGACGCGATCGCCAAATTTCTCAGCTATCTCGGGGGTATACTCACCGATTATCCCCCCGATAGATGTCCAAATTTTTTCCTGTTGGCTAAATCCAAAACGACCATTACTATAGTAATTCCACAAGCGATTAATTGTTTGTAAATCCTCACAGGCTAAACCCTCCACATCCTTTTTTCCCAACCAACCTTCTGCTTGTCGGTTACTTAATTTAAGTAAAATCTGAAAGGTTTCTTGATCGGCTTCTTTCCAGCGATTTTCAGTTAACAACTGTTTCAGGGGTTGATAGTTTATATTGGCATGGTCGGTCAAATTAAAGACCGGATCGGGTTTAGGCGGTTGACCCCCAAACTGACAAGCCTGAAAACTCCAAAAGCCTATCAATACCATCAATCGCCAAGTTAAAGATTTTTGTAACATCTTAAGAGTGATTGTATGAGGGAGACTAGCTGAAATCAATTCTATAAATTGCGAAAATTATGATATTATATTAATAATATTGCGGTTTTATCTATTATTAGTTAGTCCTTTTTGTTACAATAACTGGGCGGCTTCAATAAAATTTCCCATAAAATATAATGTTATCATGTTATCATGTTTTCACATTCATGATTTTTATTACCCAAAACCCATTACCCATT
>DMPJ01000265.1:529-8854 GCA_003456035.1 Planktothrix sp. UBA8402 | reverse complement strand
TTAACCCTTAACCCTTAACCCTTATGACATTTTCAACCATTCCTTTAATTGGGCTACGCGCTGATCATTTCCGCCATCCTTTGGATTTACAATCTACGAATACCTTAAAACAATTTCCGGGTTTAGATTTATTAGTGCGGCAATTATTAGGAGGTGTGGGAGAACAGTTTTTTTATTTAGAAAATATTGCTTCTAGTATTTTGGTCAGTGACCAACAATTACCTCATTTGCATCAATTATTATTAGATGCTTGCAAAATATTAGATTTAGAACCCCCTCAACTTTATATTCGCCAAAATCCTGTTCCCAATGCCTATACCTTTGCGATGCGGGGAAAACAGCCGTTTATTGTGATTCATACCTCGTTAATTGAATTATTAACCCCGGATGAAATTCAAGCGGTGATCGCCCATGAGTTGGGACATTTAAAGTGTGAACATGGGGTTTATTTAACCCTGGCGAATTTAGTGGTACTAGCGGCTAATCAATTATCCCCCTGGGGAACAATGTTGACCCAGGGTTTACAGACTCAGTTAATGGAATGGGTACGTTGTGCAGAATTTACTTGTGATCGGGCGGCATTATTGGCCACTCAAGATCCCAGAATTGTGATGTCGGTATTAATGAAATTATCGGGAGGCTCTCCCAGTTTAGCCCCCCAACTCAATTTAGATGCCTTTGTCGCCCAAGCCAGAACCTATGATCAAATTAGTAGTACGGAACTCGGAGAACTGCTTAAACAAGCCCAAACAGCCCAATTAAGCCATCCCCTCCCGGTGCTACGGGCGAGGGAAATTGATCGCTGGTCGAGTAGTTCAAATTATCAGGACTTGCTAAAAAGAAAGTTTATGGTGTATGATGGTGAAGTCAACCAAAAGGGCGGGTGGCGGAATTGGTAGACGCACCGCACTCAAAATGCGGCGGCTTCGGTCATAAGAGTTCAAGTCTCTTCCCGCCCACTGCAAAGCCCTAAAGAGCTTCACTCCCGTAGTAAGCCCTTTAGGGCTTTATCATTATTTAAGTTTAAGGGTTCTGCGAGGAAAAGCAGACGCACCCGACAACCAAATATTAAAATTCTTCTAGGGGGAAGTACAGATAACCCGGCTTCCCATCGCAAATTTATTAATAAATATCAGTTACCTTTCCTCTATTGATAGAAGCTATTTATCGGAAAGTCAAACCGGAAACCCATAGCCTAGAAATTCTGCAAACCCAGGGGGNNGATAGGCTGGTTGGTAGCAAAAACCGAAACCTGTCTATATTCCTTTAGTTATAGGAGAAAACAACACTTTGGTTGTATCATTTGCCAAATATGTTTGGAATTTTGGACAAACGGTATTAGGGATTATTTTTCGTCATCCTATCCCCGGAACCAGTATTATTCCAATTCTACCCGATGGCAAAATTGTGCTGGTGCGACGTCGAGATAATGGCAAATGGGCTTTACCCGGAGGCATGGTAGACTGGGGTGAAGATATCCCCACCACAATTAAACGGGAACTAGCCGAGGAAACTGGGTTAGAATTGGTTAAAATTCGCCGTTTGGTGGGTGTCTATTCCGCGCCTGATCGAGATCGGCGAGTTCATTCCATTTGTGTTGTCGTCGAAGCGGATGTTCAAGGTAACTTTCAAGTTCAGGACATCCAGGAAATTACGGAGGTTAAAGCCTTTCCTGTTACATCCCTCCCCTCCGGTTTCAGCCATGACTGTGAACGACATCTTCAGGACTATTTACAGGGTTTAACAACCTTAGCGTAAGGTTTTGTCCACCATATCAAAAATTTAGGATGTATCAATTATTTCATCACTTCCGAATTCAAGTGTCCCAGGGGCAGATTTTCTGGCGGGAAGTCGGTGATGGCCCGACAATTGTTTTTCTGCATGGGTCTTGGACTGATAGCAGTCAGTGGGTTCCATTGATGCAGCATTTAAGTCTTGATCACCATTGTTTTGCACCAGATATTTTGGGTGCTGGAGAGTCTCGATCTTTTACGAAAATTCACCCTTCAATTAATTTACAAGTTGAGTGTTTAGCTGAATATATTCAAACCCTCAAAATCAAGGAATTATGTTTAGTTGGTCATGGTTTAGGGGCTTGGATAGCCACCAGTTACGCCTTGAAATATCCCGAAATAGTTAAAGGTTTAGTGGTAATTGCCCCGGAGGGAGTAACATTTGATAATTACAAAAAAGAATGGGGATGGAAGCGACAATTAGCCTCTAATTTTTCCCCCTTGGTTGGGTTTTTGAAACTGATTTATCCCTTAGCGTTTCTATTGGGACAGGGTAAAAAAATTAAAGATTGGTTTAACTATCGCCAAATTATGTTGGAGTGGCCAGTTGCTAGTAAAATCTTGTACCGTCGTCGATGGGTAGAAATTCAGCAGGAAATGTTGAATCAACATCTGGAGTGGTTCAAGTTACCAACTTTGGTATTACAAGGAGATGAGGATACCGCCACCGCCTTGAACCAAAGCAAAACCTACTCCCAGAGCGCGCCCAGGGCTGAATATCATATAATTGAGGGAGGAAAACCGAATTTACCATTACAAATGCCAGAAGTTATCGCTCAATATATTCGGGAATTTATTTCTAATAAGATTCATTTTTCAAAGCTGCCATCCCCCGAAATATTAAATCAGGATCGGCTACAGGATGACTACCCCTATCGGGAAACTGCTTAGTGAAGTAGGAAAGTAACAAATTGTGATCGCCTCCGGTGATCACAATGGCACTACTGGGATATTGTTTTTGCCAAGATTCTATAAAATCTCCCATTCCCGCCAACAGGGTATAAATAATGCCACTCTGCATCGCCTCTGGAGTTTCCATAGCCCAGCGTTGCGGTAAATCGGGAGGAAATTCAATTCTGGGTAAGTAGGCGGTTTTCTGAGCCAGGGAAGACCTTTGTAGACCTAAACCGGGTAATATAGCCCCGCCAACCAACCTTTGATTAGAGTCGGCGGCGGTGAAGGTCAGGGCAGTCCCGGCATCAATAACTAAAATTGGCCAGCCAAAACGGGTTCCGCCTCCTAACACAGCCAAGGCACGATCAATGCCTAGGGTGGAATACATTCCTTTCAGGGGAACGTCGGCTAAGGTCACAACCCGAACTTGGGGGAATGATGCCCAATATGGGCTGGGCTCACCGACCACCGAAGCCACAATTAAGGGCAAATCGTGTTTTAGGGTTGGGGGTTGGTCGGTATTTTCCTCGTCCCAAGTCTCTAATACCGTTTTACCTAATAACTTGGCCCAATGTCGTCGAGAATTTCCTAGCATTAAGCCTAACCAGGGACGATTTTGGAATGAGTAGGATCGAGAGGATTGACACATCTATCTTTAGGAATACTTTCAATTTCATCAACAATATTGTAAAATATCTTTACATAAGGTTTCAGGGTTGACAGTGCATCTGGGAACTCTATTTTCACGGATTATTGACTATCATGATATTAAACTAAGACTTTTTCTTCTTCTCAAGCTAGGAAAAATCTGATTTATAAAGTCGATCAAATTTCATTAAATTATTATTGGGTACATTTTTATGTCTATGCTTGATTTAGATTCTCCATACTGTTCATTACCTGAAAATTCTCTTTTTAGCAATTCTGAAAACTTATCATCAGTTACTTGCTCTGAAGGGAATACAGAAGCACACCAAATCCAGTTTTATGATCTGGTTAATCAGATTAATAAAGAGATTATTAGTACATTGGATTTAGATCAGGTTTTGAGTTCTGCTTGTCAACATTTAGGGCAAATTATTAAGTGTAGTCGGGTTAGTGTTTTAGTTAAAGAATCCCATTCTGATCATGAATTTACTACCAAAAATGAATATAATCAAGGAGGATATTTAAGTCAATTAGGGATTAAACTCAATGCCGATGATAATGCCCATTTACGAGCTTTATTATCTCAATCTCAACCTTTAGCATTAACAAAATTCAAAGAATTTCCTGGTTTTGGGGAGACTACCAAAGCCTTAATTGATCAATTAGATATTCAATCTATGTTAGCGGTTGCTGTGCGCTATCAAGGGTAAGTTCAAGGGATTATTGGGCTGCATCAATGCGATCATGAACGGGAATGGCAAGACTGGGAAATTCAACTTTTAGAGGGTATTGCTTCCCCCTTAGCGATCGCAATTCATCACGCCCAACTCTATCAAGAAAGTCGTGCTAAAGGGGAACAAGAAGCATTATTAAGATTAGTTATTAACCAAATTAGAAGTAGTTTAGATCTGACGGCAATTTTAAACACCGCAGTTGCGGGAGTTCGGCAAGTTCTAAATACAGATCGAGTTGTGATTTATCAGTTTATTAATGGTTGGGAAGGAGAAATTAAAGTAGAGAATTATCGCGTCCCTTGGCCATCAATTTTTGGAGATAAAATTACCGATAATTGCTTTCCAGAAAAACATGGACAACTGTATAAAAATGGACGAGTTCGGGTAGTTGATGATATTCATAAATCAGATTTAGATCCCTGTCATCTGAATTTTTTAGATATGTTACAAGTTCGAGCTAATTTAGTTGTCCCGATTATAATGGGAGCAGAAATAGAAGAGCATCAACCAGATATAGATGGTCAACTTTGGGGATTATTAATTGCCCATGAATGCAGTAACCCTCGTGCTTGGAAAAACTGGGAAATTGATGGATTAAAACAACTTGCTGATCAATTAGCGATCGCCATTAAACAAGCACAACTTTATACACAAGTTCAAGAAACCGCTTGCCAATATCAACTCCAAACTCAACATTTACAAACCACATTAGAAGAATTAAAAACCACCCAAATTCAGCTAATTCAAAGTGAAAAACTATCAAGTTTAGGTCAAATGGTAGCCGGAATTGCCCATGAAATTAATAATCCCAATAACTTTATCTATGCTAATATTTCCCATGCCAGAAGCTACGTTCAAAACTTGCTAGAAGTTGTGAATAAATGTCGAGAGTTTAGTCCAGAAGTGGGAGAATTTTTAAATCAAATTGGTGAAGAAATAGAACTAGATTTTATTAGAGAAGACTTTCCCCAGTTAATTGATTCTATGGAACAAGGAAGTGTGAGAATTCGTTCTATTGTTGACAGCTTAAAAGATTTCTCCCATTTAAACGAATCTGAGTGGAAATCCGTTGATTTAACCGAAGGTTTAGACAGTAGTTTAAGATTGTTAGAACATCAAATGAATCAGATCAAAATCAACAAAAATTATCAAAAAATTCCTAAAATCAATTGTTTTCCCTGCCAAATCAATCAAGTCTTTTTCCAAATATTAAGTAATGCTATTGATGCGGTTAAACATCGTTCAGGAGAAGGAGAAGTTACGATAACAACAGAAGATCACAGTCCAGATTGGATCAGAATTGCCATTCAGGATAATGGATTAGGAATTCCCGATGATATTCAATCCCGAATTTTTGATCCCTTCTTTACAACAAAACCCGTTGGTCAAGGGACAGGAATGGGACTCGCTATTTGTTATCAAGTAATTGTTAAAGCTCACGGTGGCAAACTAGAAGTTAATAGCAAAGAAAAGCAGGGAACAGAGTTTATTATTAAAATTCCTTGTCCATAACATGATACTATTAGATAAATCCCCCATGAGGGCTAACCATGAACCATTTTAAATATTATACCAGGCATCTATCTAAAAAAGTCAGGTTGCAAACAGTTTTAATTATTCCGTTTATGGTTCAAATTATTCTTGCTGTCGGATTAACAGGGTATTTATCCTATCGGAATGGACAGCAAGCAATCAATGGTTTAGTCACGCAATTACAACAAGAAATTGCTCATCGAATTAAAGAACGTTTGGATAACTATTTAGCTAGATCTTATTTTTTAAATCAAATTAATGTAGAAGCTATTGAAATGGGGCTTTTGGATGTAAATAACCCGGAAGATTTAGAGCGACGTTTTTTTAAACAAATTCAATTATTGAAGTCAGTCCAAGGGATTTATTTTGCCTATACTCAAGGAGAAATTATTTTAGTCCATCACAGTCCTTCTCAGGGGTTTCTTACCTTAATCAGTGAAGATTTCCCCAACCGAGCAATTTATAAATTAGATGAAAATGGGAATCGAACTGAACGAATTGGAACGGATTTTTATGATGCTAAAATTCGACCTTGGTATCAAAAAGCTATGGAAGCTACTAATCACACGCAATGGAGTGATATTTATACTTTTTCCAGAGGGGATGTAGGAATTACTTTAATTACTCGTATTTATGATGATAATGGAGAAGTTCAAGGATTTATAGGTATTGATTTACTCTTAGAATTAATCAGTAATTTTTTACAAAATATTAAAATTAGTCCTGCAACTCAGACTTTTATTTTAGATGCGTCAGGGCAATTAGTGGCAAGTTCAACTGGAGAAAAACCCTATATTGAACCGGGAAAAAATCAATTTAGAAAACCGTTAAAAGCCGTTGAAAGTTCTAATCAGTTAACTCAATCAACGGTAAAATACTTAATCAAAACTTTTGGTCAATTTAACCAAATTCAGAATTTACAGCAATTAGAACTTAATTGGAATGGACAAAAATATTTTGTGCAAGTGCTTCCCTATAAAGATGATTATGGTCTAAATTGGTTCGTGGTGGTAGTGATTCCTGAATCAGATTTCATGGAACAGATTCATGACAATAATCGGACGACTATTTTATTATGTTTAGGTGCTTTAGGATTAGCTACTGTTTTTGGAATAATTACCAGTCGTTGGGTGAATAAACCTATTTTTGAACTGATTAAATCGGCGGATGAATTATCTCAGGGAAATTGGGGAACACCAGTCGAGTGCGAACAGATTTATGAATTAAGAACTTTAGCAAAAGCGTTTAATCAAATGCGAATTAAGTTAAAAGAATCCCATGAACAATTAGAAGAATATTCCCAAAGTTTAGAACAGAAAGTGGCTGAAAGAACCCAGGAATTAGAAGAAGCAAAAAAAGCGGCTGATATCGCTAATCGTGCTAAAAGTACCTTTTTAGCCAATATGAGTCATGAGTTAAGAACACCATTAAATTCCATTTTAGGGTTTAGTCAATTAATGTCACGCGACCCTATTTTTTCCCAAGGTTCTCAAGAGTTAGGGATTATTAATCGCAGTGGTGAACATTTATTAGAATTGATTAATGATATTTTAGATTTATCTAAAATAGAAGCGGGAAAAGTTACATTAAATGAACAAAAATTTGACTTTTATCAATTCTTGGATAGCTTAGAAGCAATGTTAAAAATTAGAGCCACTTCTAAGGGACTTAAGTTTATTATCCAGTATAGCAATGAGGTTCCTCAATATATTATTAGCGATGAGAAAAAATTACGTCAGGTGTTAATTAATTTATTAGGAAATGCCATTAAATTTACGGAAATAGGTCAAGTCATTTTACGAGTAAAAATCTCACCCTTTCGGCAAGATACAACAGTTGAAACTACAAAATCTAAACTGAATCTGAGTTTTGAAGTAGAAGATACCGGGATAGGAATTAAACCGGAGGAAATTCATGATGNNGTTGTGCAAACTGAATCCGGCAAAACATCTCAACAGGGTAGTGGTTTGGGATTAGCTATTAGTCAAAAATTTATCCAGATGCTAGGAGGAAATATTACCGTTAAAAGCAGATTCGGACGCGGGAGTATTTTTAAGTTTAAAATATTGACAACTAAGGGAAAATATTCTGAAATTTCAGAGCAGCAATTGTTGGGGAAAGTCATCGGTTTATCGCCGAATCAAACCTCTTATAAAATATTAGTAGTTGATGAAATATTAGAAAATCGGTTATTAGTAAAACAGTTGTTAGAATCCATAGGATTTGAAGTTTTTGAAGCCGAAAATGGTTTAGAAGCAATTCAAATTTGGGAACAATATCAACCTGATTTAATTTGGATGGATATGCGANNTATGCGAATGCCTGTGATGGATGGATATACAGCAACTCGCCAGATTAAAGAAAAACCCAAAGGTAAAAATACAGTGATTATTGCTTTAACCGCTAATGCCTTACAGGAGGAAGAACATATTATTTTTGAATCGGGATGTGATGATATTGTTAGAAAGCCGTTTAAAGAGGCTGAATTGTTTAGTAAAATGGCTAAATATTTGGGGATTAAATATGTTTATGAAAACGAAAATATTCAGGATTCCTCACCTATAAACCCAACTCAATCCTTAACGCCAGAAACTTTTAAAGAAATGCCCTTAGCCTGGGTAAAACAATTGCATCAGATGGCGCTAAGTGGAGATGATACCAAGCTAAAGGAGTTAATTCAACAAATCCCTGATTCTCAAGTGGAACTGGCAGAAATTCTGAAA
>DMPJ01000265.1:0-454 GCA_003456035.1 Planktothrix sp. UBA8402 | reverse complement strand
TTTAAATCTAATTAAATTCGTTTAAAAACTAATACACCATTCTTTTGATAGGATAATTTAAAATTGGGTTTTGCTTTTAATTGAGTGGCATATTTTTCCCCTAAATCTTTCGTATCTGGCCAAGGATGACGTAAATTTAAAATCACATAATCAAATTCTCTTAAATTAAAGTCTGGTGAGACTTNNGTTGATTGAGCAATTTAACAGTTTTACGATGGGTAAAATGGGGTGCAAGTCGGTTATCGGTTAAAACTCCTCCTTTGGTGTGAATTTGGGTGACAGCTTTTTGGGTTGCTGACCAATTATTAATCCGAGTAAAATAGCCTAAAACTTGTGTATGATCTGCCCATAATAAGAATACTAAACTTGACCA
This sequence comes from Planktothrix sp. UBA8402, assembly GCA_003456035.1. Lineage (GTDB taxonomy): Bacteria > Cyanobacteriota > Cyanobacteriia > Cyanobacteriales > Microcoleaceae > Planktothrix. The sequence goes on along the minus strand of DMPJ01000265.1, from coordinate 81 downwards.
AAGTATGATCCATTTCGGTAGTTTTTGATGGGGAATTGTGAATAGATGAGAAGAAGACCCCCCCCGTCCCCCCCTTGGTAA
>DMPJ01000528.1 GCA_003456035.1 Planktothrix sp. UBA8402 | reverse complement strand
ATTTTCAATACTCCAATCTTCAAACCTCAACCCAGGAATTCGTTCAAAATCCTGTCGATTGCGTGTTACTAAAATTCCATTTTTAGAAATTACAGTTGCAGCAATGCGTAAATCTCTTGTACCAATTCTAACTTTTTGACGTACTAACTCTATATAGCAATTGTAAGCATCCTGATCAAAATCTAATACTTGAATTGTTTGAAAGAACTTTAATCCATCCTGTAAACCTTTATAACCCCAGATTAACCGATTAGATTGAGAAGATTGCTGGATCGCATTTAACCATCCTTTCATTTGTTCTTCTACTGTAATAATAGTAACAGTAATCTCGTCAGGATCAGTTTCCATAACACGCTGTATAACTACAGGATGCTGATTTTCAAAAAGTGTAATATGATCTGTATCTAGTACCCACAAACTCACTTTACTTCCCCCTTTGCTTCAAGTTGACAATAATATTCTGACCTTTCAGCATCAAGTTGCTCTCGATCAGCTTTTATATAATCTTGTACTTCATCAAAAAGCGGGTTATCTTTATACATTCCTGCAAACTTCATCCAAGGATGTTCCGGTTTGGGTAGAGGAATTTCTAATTGCACAATTTCACCTTGTTTCAGAATAGCATTAACTTGTTCTAATAATTGTTCTAGTGCCGCTTCTCGACTTGCACCCTTAGCTTTACAATCTAAACCTAATACTGTTACTATATATTCTTGATTTTGTTGTTGAATTAACACAGGATAAGTCAATTTGGCAATAGATGGAGATGACTCTTGAATTAAGTTAGCAGTCATAGAACTATCCTTTTATAATCTAATTCAGTCTTATTATACACTATTTTAAGTTATGAAAAAAGTTTTAGTCACGGGGGGAACTGGGTTTTTAGGTCAAAAATTAGCGCTGAGATTGCATNNTGCATTCTTTAGGTCAGGATGTCACAGTTTTAGGCCGTAACTTAATAATTGGCGATCGCTTACAACAATTAGGAATAAAATTTTTACCCGTTGATATTACCAATTCTGATACAATATTATCAGCTATTTCAGAACAAGAAGATGTGTTTCATTGTGCGGCATTATCCTCTCCTTGGGGGCGAGATCAGGATTTTTATTTAACTAATGTGATCGGAACTCGTAATATTATTCAATCTTGTTTAAAGCATCGGATCAGACGTTTAATTTATGTTTCCACTTCAGCAGTTTATTTTAATTTATCCCATCGGTTTAATATTAAAGAAACGGATAATTTAGCTCCATATCCCATCCATCCTTATATTAAAACTAAACAATTAGCAGAACAGGAAATTAATCGAGGTTTTCAACAGGGTTTACCTGTAATTTCTATTCGTCCGCGTGGAATTTTTGGCCCTGGGGATACGGTGATTTTTCCGCGACTATTAAAGGTGAGCGAAACAACGGGAATTCCATTAATTAATCGGGGAAAAGCTATTATTGATATGACTTATATTGATAACGTTGTGGATGCGTTATTATTGTGTCAAACTGCACCGAATCAGGTATTAGGAGAATTTTTTAATATTAGCAATGGTGAACCCAAAGAATTGTTTAATTTATTACAAATATTATCACAAAAACTGAATATTTCCTTAAATTTTAAACCGTTACCATACCCGATCGCCTATACTTTAGCAACAGGAATGGAATGGATCTATAAATATTTATTACCCGATCAAGAACCTGCTTTAACTTGCTATACTCTGGGTTTATTAGCATTTAGTCAAACTTTAGATATTACATCTGCTAAAATCAAGTTAAGGTATGAACCAGGNNTATTGAACAGGGGTTAGATGAGTTTGTGCAATATTGGAAATTGTGATATAATGTGCAGTAAGTACAACAAAAAAATATGGTAGAAATTACGTTTTTGAAGGCGGGATATTGTACTCATCCTGAAGTTATGGTGCTTCCGGGTGGAAGTTGGAAATCCATAGTTTTTCCGGCGTTATTTGCTTTAATTCGTCATCCCTTGGGGTGGATTTTATTTGATACGGGATATTCGGAAAGATTTTATCGAGANNGAGAAACACAATATTTACCGAATAAACTTTATGCTTTATTAACCCCGGTTTATTTACAACCTCAAGAAAGTGCTGTTGCTCAACTGGAACAGTTAGGAATTGAACCGAATGATATAAAATATATTATTATTTCTCATTTTCATGCCGATCATATTGGGGGATTAAAAGATTTTCCTCAAGCGAAATTTATTTGTTTTAAATCTGGTTATCATGCAATTAAGAATAAGCGGGGTTTTAAGGCATTGAAAGCAGGTTTTTTATCGGGTTTGATGCCGGATAATTTTGAGAAACGGGTAATTTTTGCTGAGAATAATAATACTATCAAATTACCGGATAATTTTACTCCCTTTGCACAGGGGTTTGATTTATTCGGAGATGGTAGTTTAATTGCTATTGAATTACCTGGTCATGCGGTCGGACAAATGGGTTTATATTTAACAGATAATAGCGGAAAACAGTATTTTTTAATTGCCGATGCTTGTTGGTTGAGTCGTGCTTATCAAGAATTAATTTATCCTCAACGCATTGCTGATATATTGTTTGCGGACAAAACCGCTTATCGAGAAACTTTGAAAAAAATTAATCAATTATATCGAAATAATCCCGATGTTAAAATTGTTCCCTCCCATAATTATATTAATGATTAATTAATATAAAATATAAAGTAGTGCGAGCGTCCCCGCTCNNAAACGCTGGCACTACTTAAAATCTTAACCAGCGAGGACGTTGGCACTGCTTAAAGGAATTTTAATTAAAAAGTTTGTTCCTGTTTCTAATGTCGAAAAACAAGTGAGTTCTCCGTGATGTTTCTCTGTGACTAAATGATAGGCAATAGATAATCCTAAACTTGTACCTTTTCCATGTAATTGTGGGGGAATAAACGGATCAAAAATACTTTTACGCTCTAATTCCGACATTCCAATTCCATTATCAGCAATGGAGATAACAACAGTATTTTCATCCTCTAAATAGGTGCGAATCATAATTTTAGGTTGATCAATTAAATCATCCTTAAAACTGGTCGCTTCTAAACGATCAATAGTGTAAGTCAGCAAATTCATAAACACTTGATTTAGTTGTCCAGCATAGCAACCAACTTTTGGTAAAGCACTATATTCTTTAACTAAGGTAATACCAGATCTTCCTGCTTTCGCTTGGAGACGATTTTGTAAGATCAATATTGTGCTATCTAACCCTTCATGAATATCAACAAACTTCATTTGAGATTCATCTAAACGGGTGAAATGACGGAGCGATCGCACAACATCTCTAATTCTTTCTGCTCCCACTTTCATTGACTCTAACATCCGAGGTAAATCCTGCTTTAAAAAATTCAAATTTACTTCTTCTATCTCCTCGGCAATTTCAGGAACAATTTCCGGATAATACTGTTGATATAATGTCAATAATTTCATTAAATCTTCAATATAATTTTTAGCATGAACAATATTTCCTGAAATAAAACTCACCGGATTATTAATTTCATGGGCAATTCCCGCCACNNAACTGCCCCAAAGAAGACATTTTTTCCGTTTGAATTAGTTGGGTTTGTGTGCTTTGAAGCTGAGTTAAAATCGCTTCTAATTCTGTTCGTCGTTTAGCTTCTTGTTCTTCACTTTGGCGTAATGCTTGCTCAATTTGTTGGCGTTCAGTAATATCTAACCCGACAAAAACCGCCGCCGAACCTCGGTGATATTTTTGTGCTACAATTAAATAGGTGCAGGGAACTCCTCTGACATTTGCTGTCAATTCCCGGGAACTTTTCCAATTATCTTGAGCAAAAAATTCATAGACAAATTGATTGAATTCTGGGCTAGTTTGCAAAAATCCAACTTCTTTTCCCGCAAAAGTTTCCGCCGGAACATTATAAGAATTAGCTAAATGGCGATTAACTCCTAAATATTTCAAATCTGAACTAATCCAAGATACTAACCCGGGTACGGCATTTAATACCGCTTCTAATTGATCCTTGGAGGCTAAAATTGCCGAGGACGTGGCTTTTTGTTCGGAAATATCATAAGCAAAACCACAAATTAAGGGTAAACAAGGAACTGAAGTTGAACCGAATTCGGTTTCAACTGTTAAATTTGGCTCAGAAGAATCTAATTCTAAATAATTAATTTTAAAATTAACCGGAAAAATAGAACCGGATTTTCTTTGATGACTGGATTCAAAAGTTAATGATCCTTTGTGTTTTAATTCTTGGCAGTATTCTTGCCAAACCACTGCGGTTAAATCGGGATCAATATTATGAATATTCAGTTGCATTAATTCAGTTTCAGTATAGCCTAACATCCGACAGGCGGATTGATTCACATAGCAAAAATTACCTTCTAAATTCATCCAAAAAATAGCCGTTGCTGCCTGATCAAAAGCCTTTTGAGTCAGGTGTAATTTTTCTTGTAATTGTTTTTGAGGCGTAATCACTTCCAGGGATAAAATTAATCCTCCAATAGTTCCCGATACTGTTATCCAAGGTTGAACTACCCATTTATTCCACTCCGTAGAACCATCAGCTAGAGGTTGGTAGGTTTCGAGTTCCCAACGGGGTAATTTTCCAGCCAAAGATTGTTCAGCATTCTGATACCAAGTTGCGGGTAAATTGGGAAACCATTGTTGATGAAAACAACCGATTAAATTACTATTTTCTTCGCCATATTCCTGTTGCCATTGACGAGATACTGCTAAATATCGCAGTTGCGGGTCAACCATTGCCATTGCTGTTGGTAAATATTCCACGAAGCGACGGAAATAATCTTCCTCAGAGTTGGCAAAATCTGGGGCAGGAACCAATTCTCCTGGGGGGTCAGAAGGGTTGGAAATGGTAGTGGGTTGAACTCGTTTATCCACGATTTGGCACTCCCTCAGTCAAGGTTGGGTTTTGTTAACTCCATTTGTCAATACAAAATGGAAGAAAAAGTTTACCCCTGTGAGGGGTGTCACCCTCCATTGTATGATTGATCACAGGGGTTTGTCTATATATACAGCTTTTTGCTTAGAATTCCCTGGAATTAAGGTGATCTGAACAGGAAATTATGATTTTTTCCTTCCATATTAATCAAAATTTGGAGTAAGAAAGCCCTGAAGGGCTTACTACGGGGTTAGAAGGGTTTCCAGTTGAATAGGAAATAAATCCCCTGTTCCTGTAAGGTGCGATCGCTTGAATCTAATTTAATTAAGGGAATTCCCCAGTCGAGCCTGGCAGTTATCCGATCGCTATATTGCCACTTTAATCCTAACCCAATTGATAATAATGTCCGATCGGGTAATACTAATTCTCCAGGAGCATTCCAAGCCTGACCAAAATCCATAAAAGGTGTGAATTGTAAGACCCCTTCACCATTTTTAGTTCTAAAAATTGGATAACGCAATTCTGCGGAAGCAAAAATCACATTATCTCTTAACAAAACATCTTGACGATAACCTCGCACACTCTCCAAACCCCCCAGTCCCATTTGTTCTAAAGCGGGTAATTCTTGGTTACTGAGTTGGATATCAGAACGGAGTAAAAAAATCGTATTTGGCGCTAATAAACGTACCCATTGGGCTTGACCTCGCCAAGAAAAATATTGACTATCGGGTTGATTGGAATTTAAGGTTGCACCTAATAATCCTACCCCAAAACTTAATTGCGATCGCGCCGCAAATACTTGTTTAGGCCCCTGATTAGTATATTCTTGAGAAAACCTCAAAATAGAAAGTCTGGTTTTTCCGTCCTCCTCCGCACCTCTGGACAAGGGAAAACCGACACCTAAAATACTCGTATCACTTTCCCGACGAGCAAAAGTTAATCCTAATGCGAGTTCCTCCGTTGGGGTTTGAATAATTGGTTGGCGAAATCGCAATTCATACATCAAACTATTAGCAGTAATATCCAAATCGTTAAAAGGCGGTTCAATAATTTGACTATTTGTATAGTTTAAATAAAATCCTAATGTGGCATTTCGGGGCGTAATTGGATATGTATACAAAACATCCGCAATATTACTTCCTTGAGTATTACTATAGGACAACTCTAAGCGATCGCCCTGTCCTAATAAATTCCCTTCTTTAACTTCAATTCCCCGTTCCCATGATCCCACCGCCGGAGAACGATTATTATTAGTAAATAAATTAACATCAAAGGTTTTTGCCGTGGTAAACTCAATATTAAGAATACTTTCTCCCTGCTGAATTCCCGTTGCCAATTCCGCCGAAATAGTTTTAATAACTGGATCAAGTTGTAGCAATTGTAAGGCTTGTAATAGACGTTTTTGATTAAACGGTTTCTGAGTTACTAATTCCAACCGACTCTTAACATAGTTGGGGTTTAAACGTCCCTTTCCCTTAATATTAATCTCTGTAACTTTACCTTCTAAAATTAAAATAGTCACAATTCCATTAGTCAAAGGTTGAGCCGGAATTAATGCACCAGAGGTAATATAACCTTGATTTACATATAAATCTGTCACCGCAGAACGCGCCTGTAATAACTCCGTAAAGTTGATCGGATGACCAACAAAATCTTTTGTCACTTCAGCTAATTCTTGATCGGAAAAAACCGTGTTCCCTTCAAAATTAAATCGTTCAATATTAATAGTATTGGGACTATCAATAATCTGTTTTGGAGTAGTTTCTACAGGAACAGATGGAGAAAGTAAGGGTTCTGTTGGGGTGGGAACTTCAGGAAGTTGGGGTTCTGGTAATCCAGGTTGAGGAGAAACTGGTATAATAGAATTATCGGAAGGTAAAGACTCTGGAATTTGAGCTAAGAGAGGACGACTCACCGCAGTTAAGACGCAATTAATTTGGACTGCGAGAATTAAACTAGCGAACAATTTAGAATAGACTCGAATATACCCAAGGCGAGAAAATTGCCCAAGCAGGATCAAAAATTTCAGATTAGGTTTAAACTGATCCAATGGTAAAAAATTAATCCGTTGGAGAGGGTAAAAAGGGATCATAAAAAAAGTTTTAAATTGGATTTAACTAGAATTTAATTACCAAAAAATCAAAAATACTGTGATATAGCAGTCGCCACATCTATTAGGACATTCTTGAAAGCTAAAAGCNNATTCCCTATTGCCTCTTGCTATATCATAAGAATGATTAACTTTTCGGCTATTTTGTTAAGGGGACTGATTCTTTAAAAAATCTCCTTATTCTTTTATAATCAAAAAATCAGCTAACCCTGAAACATAATTGAGTCAAATTTTCACGGNNCATGCTTTATCAAGTCCGCCTAATTAATCAAGTCGAAGGTTTAGATTGCACAATTACAGTTCCTGATGATCAATATATCCTCGATATTGCAGAAGACAACGGGATTCGTCTACCATCAGGATGTAAACAAGGAGATTGTTCCGTTTGTGTGGCTAAAATTCTCCAGGGTCAAGTTGATCAAAGTGAACAAAAATTTCTCCGTCCAGGGGAAATTGCTATGGGATATACTGTAACCTGTGTGGCTTATCCTCGTTCTGACTGCACCCTAATTACCCATCAAGAAAAGGTTTTCTATCAATCTTCTCTGTATTATCCCTATTAGATCGTTCAGGCACAATCAGCGAGTAGAGATCAACTATAATTAATCCCTACAGTATTAAAATTTTAGAATATTAATGCGGATGGCGAGACTCGAACTNNTACCAATTCCGCCACATCCGCTTATCGACACTGCGTTTAGTTTCGCAGCTAATTTACTAATATAGCACAGCTTCCTCAACCTGTCACCCCCTTTTGGTAATTTTTTTTGAGACCCCGCAAATTTTGGCTCAACTTACCATATTGATCGAAAATAACAGTGGTATTAGAGACGCGCCAGGCACGTCTCTACAGGTTTTATTGTTACTTAATGGTGGTGATGGTGATGGTCATGACCATGATCATGATCATGACTGTGATGGTGATCATCATGACTATGAACACTAACCAAGGAAGGATTTACCGCCAAAGCCATTTCATTAAATAGCGCTTCTATTTGGGGATTTGCCCAATCTGCGGCCATTTTTAGAAACTCTCGATGGTCGTTGACACACTCCATTTGCACATATTTAACATCAGAATATTTGCGCCGTAAACCCTCAATAATATGTTCAACATCTAACAGAGTTTCATGGTTTTCCGTAGCAAATCCAATCGGCATAAATACAACCGCTTTCGCCCCTAATTCAATTAAATTATTCGCCGCCAGTTGCGCGTTAGGTTGTGTCCATTCAATTAACGGTGTATCATGGTTTAACCAACCCACAGAAATTAACGGATAACGGTTAATTAAATTTTCCCGAACCTGTTCATATAGCGCCTGACTTTCATCAATTCCAGAGGTAAATCCTTTAGCTTTGTGGGGACAACCATGATTCATTAAAACAATCCCAATTTGAGAAGGAAGACAAGATTGAATCAGATCCTGTTTAATCTTTTCTTCCACTAACTCTCCCAGCAGTTTAATATAGCCAGGTTCATTATAAAAAGACGGGATATATCGTTGACCTTTAACCCAATGTTCATCTTCATCAGCTAATTTTGCTAAGGCTTTATTCACCTGTTCAACAGCAATTCCACTGGTAAAAATAGAATCAACCACTAACAGAGGATAAATTAACAGTTTGTCAAATCCTTCCGCCTGAATTTGAGTTAAAACCTGTTCAGGAAGAAAAGGAGCGCAAAAGTTAAAGGCTTTAAATACTTTAATCCGATTACCCCATTTTTTTTGTAAATTTTCCTCAATTCCCGCCCGTTGTTTCTCGAAAATCGCATTATGGGGAGAAATAAAATTCCCATGTTGATGACTCCATTCATGGAGATCAAATATTGCCAAAAGTTTAGCCAAAGGCGGATAAATCCAAGTGGGAACCGGGGCAAATTTAGCAGTTAAAAGATTCAAAGCCTGTTCGTTATAATTAGCAAAGTCCTCATAACTTTCCACTTCACCATAACCCATGAGCAAAACCGCAACTCGATTTTTACCCTCTACATGGGTCAGCATTGAAGTCATTGTTTCCAGTTTTTCAGGAGTCGCAACCACGTTTTTGTCCTCGCATTTAAGTGCTACTATTGAGTCCCACAATGGAACTATCCCCGATAATATTCTAGGGGGGATATTCCATAGAATCACTCTCCCTAATAGTTTAGCATCCCCTACAGGGGGATGGGGTGTAGGGTGCGGCCATCCCCGCGCACGCACCATTACCAGTTTTAAAACCGTTCAATCGGTTGTTGTTGAGTTTGAGGGTCGGGAGCGAGCGCCAACCAGAGGGGAAATTGCAGTAAAGATAGATTAATTCTATCTTCCATATCATCAATAATAATGAAGGGTAATCGCCCCTCCTTCACCAAACGATCGGCTTTTTGAGATAGGACTTCCGCTTCTTCAAATAAAACAATCCCCTGTTCTGGGCCAAAATCCCGACGGTCAATTCCTAAACAATCTTGTAAACCCCGGCGCCATTCTCCCAACCGTTCGGGACTATTGGCTAAAACCAGGGTTCTCAAGCGGTTTCCATAGATATTTCTCAACACAGAAATCGTCGCCGAGGCGATCAATATGTTCTGTAAACGACTTCCCATCGTTCTTAATGCTCCCCGTCCTCCTTGGTTAAAAAACCAATTGGAAACCCGTTTGGCGTGAATGGGTTCAAAGGTACGACGCAGTTGCCAAGGAGGGCCATAATAGTCGGGATGATTGCGATATTGGTCGAGGAGTTGGCGAATTTTCTGGGTTTGTTCGGCGAAACCCGGTTCTGAAAATTGGGGAGTGGCGGTGTTTTGAGGATTTTCTACGGGTAGGGCTATTTTTGTCGCTTCTCGCGGTTGGGGTTGGACTTCGGGCTGGTTTTCCGTGATGAGTTCTAATTGTTCGGTGGTGGCGACTAAATCTTGTAAACTACCGACTAAATAATCTTTAAATCCCTGTACTCGGATGGCGAGTTCTTGGGAAACCCCGGCAAAGGAGGTGCGCATTTCTTTTTGGATGCGATCGCGACGACGTTCGAGTTTTTCGATTTCGATTTGTAAAGTTTGCTTGCGTTGTTCTAACTGATCTAAGGCCTCTGAGATCAATTTTCCCATAGACTGAGTTAAGGCTAATTGTTCTTGCTGGATACGGTCGTTAGTTGCCTGCAACCCGGCAATTTTGGCGTGCAGTTCTTGTTCCTGACGCTGTAATATTTTCACCCTTTGGTCTAACTGAGTGGTGACTTCTGCGATCGGTTCGGACATCAGGCGTTGAGACAAGCTCGGTGGAGTTGGGGACTTTAACCCAGGTTCAGGAGTTGGTAGGTCGTTGGACTCCCAGGGGTCGGCGATGGGTGAAGGATTCATATTATTACTAAAATTCCCTCCGGTTTCTGCAACCGAGGAATTAGATGGTGGCGTTGTTGAAGAAGTAGCCCCGCTTACGGGTTGGTTTTGATCTCGGATTTGAGTTTCTTCTGAATTCATGAAGTTGGCAGTCCCGGTCTAAACACAACGATATGTGCTGGGTGAAAGTATAGCGTTAATCTGTACGGTTATCGGGGTGTTTAGACAGGTTTGTTACCCTGACCTGTTAGAGTGATTGTAGCATCACATGAACTTCTGGGTGATTCCATTGCCTATTCCCCATTCCCCATTTCCTGTTCCCTGTTCCCTGTTCCCTGATTACTAATAATGGGTATAGAATTACGCAGCTACGTCTATTTAGATAACCTTCAACGACAACACGCGGCCTATATTGGTACGGTGTCCCTGGGGTTTTTACCTTTACCTGGGGATTCCTCTTTATGGATTGAAGTTTCTCCTGGGATTGAAATTAACCGAATTACGGATATTGCTTTGAAAGCGACCTCGGTGCGTCCTGGGGTGTTGTTTATTGAGCGGCTTTATGGTCTTTTGGAAATTCATTCTAGCCGTCAAGGGGATACCCTAACCGCAGGACGGGCGATTTTAGAGTTTTTAGGATTGCAAGAAAGCGATCGCCTCAAACCTCAAATTATGTCTAGTCAAATTATTCGGAATCTTGACCCGCACCAAGCTCAATTAATTAATCGTAACCGTCGAGGGCAATTAATTTTAGGCGGTCAAAGTTTATATATTTTGGAAGTTCAACCTGCGGCTTATGCGGCTTTAGCAGCTAATGAAGCGGAAAAAGCGTCATTAATTAATATTCTGCAAGTGACGGCTGTTGGTAGTTTTGGACGGCTGTATTTAGGGGGAGAAGAACGGGATATTATGGTGGGTTCAAAAGCGGCTTTAGAGGCAATTGAAAATGTATCGGGACGAGCTTATGGAGGTAGTTTTAATCCCGAATAAATAGGATAAAAAATATGGCAAATATCGCTTAAATTAATATTCCCTTTGATTTGGTGCACTTGCCTGTACCGTGATGTTTGATCAAACCACTCAGCGTCGCACCGTAGCGCTGCCAG
>DMPJ01000464.1:24278-24410 GCA_003456035.1 Planktothrix sp. UBA8402 | reverse complement strand
CTGCAATGCCTCCACTAATTCCAACTAAAATATGCTTGTTCAGGGTGGAAGGCAAAATCATTTCCATCTATTAACCTAATTCCAACCTAGAGACGATCAAAGGGTTAGGCTTCATCATAGGCTTCAAGGTCG
>DMPJ01000464.1:17833-24134 GCA_003456035.1 Planktothrix sp. UBA8402 | reverse complement strand
AAAATAATGAGTTTTGAGTTAACTTTGACATCCACCCCGCGCTCTCTGCGATGGGGATTCCTAAGACTCACGACTTAGGTTTCTGCTTCTTCCCATTGCTGGATTTTCGCAACCGCCTCTACTCTCAAGGAGTTTTTTGGTCTTATGTTCGCTCCACAGACTTGAGGCTTAGGCCTTCCCGCCAGCCCGACGGTATTCAAAAATGTTTTTTTGCTGAAAACTTGGTTATCGCTCTCAACCCCTTAATTATACAATATCGCTACATCCTGATGAAGCCTAACTAGAAGTTTGGGGTTTTAGACCCAATTTTTCGATAACAAAACTTCTGATTAAGCCTAAAACCTCGGGTCTAATTTCATGACCCATATTAAATTCTTGGTACTGAACTTTTGCCCCTAACTGTTCAAAGGCTTTCCTGGCTTGCCCGGCGGCTTCTATTGGCACAATCGGATCTTGTTTTCCATGAACAATTAATACCGGAGGTAAATCATGGTCTAAAGGTTCGGGGGAAAAATGCAAATAACCACTTAAAATAATTAAACCCGCTAAAGGAAAATAACGCCCCATATCCAACGCCATCGCCCCCCCTTGGGAAAATCCCCCTAAAATAGTTCGGGACAGGGGAACTCCGGTACTCGCTTCTAAGGATTCTAGCCATTCCTTGACCTGCTGTTGGGTTTCGGCTAATCCTTCATATTCGGGAGTTTCTAAGGCGTACCAAGCCCATCCCATCGGGGCTTGAGGATGGGGAAAAGGGGCTTGGGGAAAGACAAATTGATAGTCGTTCAAACGCAACATCGGAGCCAGGGAGGTGAGATCCTCGGCATTTGCCCCCCAACCGTGCATCAGCACAATTAACCCTTGAGGGGGTTTGCCAGTTTCAGGGAGGATGGAGATAAACTTTAAAGCCATAATTGTCGTTGATTTTTAACCTTCATGGTTTATTTTAATCCCCATTCAGTAGGTGGGCGGTAAAATTTATAAGTGTATAACCAACATAATTCAATGATTGCTAACGTTGTTCATCACTATAGTTTGGACGAATATCGCGCCCTTGAAGAAAAAGCAGAAAGACGTAGTGAATATCGTGATGGAGAAATCGTACCCATGCCCGGAGGATCGCTCAATCACAGTCGCATTGGTCGCAATATTTTGACCTATTTGTCTGTTGTGCTTCGAGATACGCAATTTGAACCAATTAATAGCGACTTGAGGCTGTGGATTCCTGAGTATAAACGGGGCTTATATCCAGATATGATGCTCTTTGATAGTGAACCGCAACTTAACGGCAATCGCCATGATGAAGTTTTGAATCCCCTCCTAATTGTTGAAGTGCTTTCGCCAACAACTGCAAGTTATGACCGTGAAAGTAAGTTTCGGATGTATCGAACAATTCCCAGCTTTTGTGAATATTTGTTAATTGAGCAGGATGAACCCTTTATCGAACGCTATAGCAGGCAGCCTCAAGGTTGGTTACTCAGTGATTTTCAGGGTTTGGAACCGTCAGTTACCTTGGATTCTGTTGGTATAGAATTACCGATGGCAGAAATTTACCATAACGTTATTTTTAAATAGGCGATCGCAGAAACCGGGTTTCTGAACGAGAAATNNCAGGGCCAGAAACCCGGTTTCTTTTAGCTTGACACTCCCCCTATAGAGACGTTGCTCCCCCTATAGAGACGTTGCAGGTAACGTCTCTACACCGGGAATATGTAGCAAACATTAAGGATACAAACCCCGATCTTTTAAGGCTTGGGCGACACGACCAACCCCTAAAGTATAGGCTGCTAATCGCATAGAAACCCCCCGTTGTTTGGCGCGTTCACTGACCCGAGAATATGCTTGTACCATCAGGTGTTCCATCTCTAAGTTAACCCGGGCTTCATCCCAGAATACAAAGGATTGACCTTGTACCCATTCCCAATAACTAACGACCACGCCTCCAGCATTAGCGAGAATATCCGGTAAAACCATAATTCCCCGGGCTTCTAACATTTGATCTGCTAATAACGTAATCGGGGCATTAGCAGCTTCAGCGATCATTTTAGCCTTGATTTGATCAACATTTTCTTCTGTAATTTGATCTTCCATCGCCGCCGGAATTAACACATCGCAAGCTAATGTTAATAATTCGGCATTGCCAATCGGTTCACTATCGGGAAATCCCGCTATACTATGATTGTTGTGGGCAGCGTAGGCTTGCAAGGCCTGAATATCTAAGCCATTTTCTGAATATATCCCCCCAGATACATTAGAAACTGCTAAGACCGTCGCGCCCGCTTCATAAAAAAGTTGCGCCGCCGCCGCGCCAACTTTTCCGAAGCCTTGAATTACAATCGAGACACCTTCTAAGGTTTTGCCCATTTCAGCTAAAGCTTCGCGCACGGTAATCATCACACCCCGTCCGGTCGCCATTTCTCGCCCTTTTGAACCTCCAATTGATAACGGTTTTCCGGTCACAACTCCCAGCACCGCCCGGCCCATATTCATAGAATAGGTATCCATGATCCAGGCCATTTCCCTGGCGGATGTTCCCACGTCTGGGGCCGGAATATCGGTTTCTGGCCCAATATCTTTGATCAGTTCACTTGCATAGCGACGGGTGATCCGTTCTAACTCATTAATACTATATTGATTGGGGTCAAAGCCAATGCCACCTTTAGCACCCCCGTAGGGAATCCCCAATAAAGCACATTTCCAGGTCATTAACATCGCTAGGGCGGAAAGTTCCCCCAAATTCACCGAAGGATGATAGCGTAAACCTCCTTTATAGGGGCCAAGTACATCACAATGCTGAACTCGATGTCCGGCTAAAACCTCAACTTTGCCATTATCGAGTTTGACTGGAATTGAGACGGTGACAACTTTGCGGGGTTGTTGTAAGACCACCAGCACATTGTCATCGAGGTCTAACTCAACTGCTGCTTGTCCCAAATAGCTACAGGTGCGATCGTAGGGACAAATATAGGCAGGAGTCGGTGCGGGATTGATTCTGACAGGAGAGGATACCATTGTGCAAACCTCCATTAAGATTCAGATAGCTGAATTTGTCTTCCTATCTGTAGCCTAACCTGTGATCCCGAATAAAAGGTTAAATTTGTAATAATTGTTACAGAATTTTACGTTTTTGACACTCCCTCCAGTAAAACTGGGGGATTCTTAAGAGACGTAAATCCTTAAAGGGTTAGCCAAAAACCCCCTAGACACTCGCTCAAAATCAAGTCTGTGCTTACTTTTAACCAAAATATTGGCACTACCATTAATATCGGCCGAAACCAGATGTCTATCCTTTGTTCTATACAATCCTCTCTTAATCCTTCCACCAGAAAACTTCTGTTGACTGGGATTATCGGCATTGTAAATAGGGATCTCATCTTGATCATAAAAACTAGCTTTAGAGGAGTAAGATTCCTCTTGCTCACCATACTCAATTCCGTATCGACAACACAAAGCTTTAAGTTTTTGTCTCAACTGCCAAAAAGGAATCTGGACAAAGTTTTGATTGTTAGAACGTCCGATATTAATCTCTTGCTTGATACCCGGATTGTAACCAACTATCAATTTACCAATTTGATAAGTCAAACAATGGTTGATTATGATTCGAGCCGATTTATTCAAATAATCTCGAATAGAGTCATTCCGCTTTTGATTAAGTCGTGCCTGTTTATTTGTGATCCCTTTTATCCCTTGCTTGTCTTTAGCAGATTGAAGTTCAGCGTTGCGCTTGTTATACCAGTGATTAATGCTTTTAAGTCTTTTGCCATCAATCAAAAATTGATGCCCAACCGTGTCAAAACAAGCCGCCAGATTATCAACCCCAAAGTCAATAGCTATCGCTTTTTCGGAATCAACAGATGTTTCGATTTTTTCATCCTCATAAATATACTCAATCTCAAACCATCGAGCCGAGTATTTCGGATGTATTCGTACCTCCTTAATATTCTTGTCTTTCAATCTTTCTGGGAGTGGGATTTTAACTTCCCCATATTCCTGTTTAAATTGTTGAGACATGGGGATATTAAACACCCCATTCTTAACTTTAATTCTCGGAATAATCAAAGGGAAATAACCATCTTTGGGTAGGTATTTAGGGAGTTGTGGTTTTTGTTCACAACGTCCTATACTGATGGCTTTAACAAGTCCCAAGAAAGACCGCATACTTCTATCTACCACTTTCATGGTCTGTTGAGCAATATCGGTATTCAGAAGCCGATAGTTCTCATTAGACTTGCAAATATGGTAGTTAGATTCATAGGTCAGACGCTTTCTTTGTGCAAAGAAATACTGCCTACATTCGTACAAAGCCACATTAAAAAGATTCTTACTCAAACTACACAAAGCAGTCAGGGTTTTAAATTCCTGCTGGCTAAGTCGTCTAAGTTGGTTCTTTTGAGTGGCGTACATCTTCTCAGGTGTTTCACTATTTCTCTAGTATATAGCGAAAACCCCTCAATATAAAGCCGTCCTTTTAGGACAGGGTTTCTACCCAAATTTCCGATGAGTGATGGGGGAGGGAACACTGGAACAGTTTGCTTTCGTAATTCGTAATTCGTAATTCGTAATTCCCTAGACCCCCAATTCTAACGGACAAACACAGTGACTATCCTTTAACCATTGTTCTCCCACCTGTTTCAAGGCGACTAAAACAGGTTGAAGTTCCCGTCCCTTATCGGTTAGAGAATATTCTACCCGGGGAGGAATTTCAGCATAAACCTGGCGTAGAATTAACCCATATTTTTCCAACTCCCGCAACCGCACCGTCAGGGTTTTGGTACTAATACCGGGTAACGCTTCTAATAACTCATGGGTGCGTTGCTGTCCCCGAAATAACTCCCGCAGGATGGATATTGACCATTTAGTTCCGATTAAGTCCAGGATGAACTCAATCGGACAAATCGCGTTCAGACATTGGTTGCTGTCCCATAACTCTGTGGTTTTGTAACATTCCTTAATTTTCATTCGCGCCTCCTAAAAAAAACTTAATGTTTCTTAAAATATCTCTCAGAAGCTTATAGGTCGCCATTTTTTCCATTAGGTAACTAAGACTATTCTACCAACACCAGATGTCGATTTCCAATAGACGCAATAAGATAAAAGTAGGAGCAATTCCCAGCCAAGAATTGAGTCAGCCACCCCCTGCTCTCCAACTATAACAAAATAAAAATCAACGTTTAAACACTGGGGATCAAGGGTTTTCATATTTTAGAGGAAACGTTAACTCTGTCGAAAGACAGAAAAAACTAACCTTTTACCTCAACCGACTTATTTTGCAATAAAAGTATACAAACCCTATCTAAGCATTAGATAGTCAGTTGCGTTTGGAGAGATTTAAACCATGTTAAAAACTTTACCGTTTAAACCCCTATCTCAATATAAAGAACAAGCATTAATTCTCTGGTTTGATCAAGTAGGAATTGAGGATATTGGTTTAGTGGGAGGAAAAAATGCTTCCCTAGGGGAAATGATTCAACAATTACAACCCAAAGGAATTAATGTTCCTCAAGGATTTGCGATTACTGCTTACGCCTATTGGTATTTTATCACCTATGCTAATTTAGAACAACAACTCAGACAATTATTTGCTGGTTTAGATGTGGAAGATCTGAAAAATCTTCGTGATTGTGGTCAACAGGCGCGATCGCTAATTTTAAATACCCTATTTCCCCCAAAATTAGAAATAGAAATCCTATCAGCGTATCAAAAACTTAGCGATCGCTATGGTCAAAATACCGACGTCGCCGTGCGTTCCTCCGCCACCGCCGAAGACTTACCCGATGCGAGTTTTGCTGGACAACAAGAAACCTACTTAAATATCAAAGGAGGCAAAGCTTTATTAGATGCAACTCGTCAATGTTTTGCCTCTCTTTTTACCGATCGCGCTATTTCCTATCGTACCAGAAAAGGGTTTGATCATCTGAATATTGCCCTATCTGTTGGGATTCAAAAAATGGTACGTTCCGACTTAGCCACATCGGGGGTTATGTTCTCCATTGATACCGAAACCGGGTTTAAAAATGCCGCCTTAATTACAGCCGCTTACGGGTTAGGAGAAAACGTTGTCCAAGGCGTTGTTAATCCCGACGAATATTTGGTTTTTAAACCCACTTTACGGGAAGGATTCAAACCTATTTTAGAGAAACGCTTAGGGACAAAAGCGATTAAAATGGTCTATGAAACCGGACAAACAACCAAAAATATCAATGTTTCGATTTCTGAACAGAAAAAATTTGCCCTCTCAGACGATGAAATTCTGAAATTAGCCCAATGGACAGTGATGATTGAAGATCACTATTCCCAAGTC
>DMPJ01000464.1:12130-17759 GCA_003456035.1 Planktothrix sp. UBA8402 | reverse complement strand
TTGCAAGGTAAAGGTCTGGTATTAGTTACAGGTCGGGCAGTTGGGGACAAAATTGGACAGGGAAAAGCCAGTGTAATGACCAATGTTAAAAACATGGATCAGTTCCAACCAGGAGATGTATTAGTTACTCATCGAACTGACCCCGACTGGGAACCAATTATGAAAAAAGCCAGCGCCATTATTACCAATTCAGGAGGCAGAACTTGTCACGCCGCGATTATTGCCCGGGAGTTAGGAATCCCGGCAATTGTAGGATGTATAAAAGCAACAGAAGTCTTAAATACCGGAGATAAAATTACCGTTTCCTGTGCGGAAGGAGAAGAAGGAAAAGTTTATCAAGGGTTAGTTCCTTTTGTGGTGGAAGAAACCGTTTTAGACCATCTTCCCAAAACCCATACTAAAATTATGATGAATGTGGGAAACCCGGAAGAAGCGTTTAAATTGTCGGCTATTCCGAATGATGGTGTCGGGTTAGCACGGTTAGAATTTATTATTACCAATCATATCCAAACTCACCCCTTAGCATTAATTAATTTTGATCAATTAGAGGATCAAACCGTCAAACAACAAATCGCCGAATTAACAGAACAATATGAGCATAAACCGGATTTCTTTGTAGATAAACTCGCCCAAGGAATTAGTATGATTGCGGCGGCTTTTTATCCCAATCCTGTTGTCGTGCGGATGAGTGATTTTAAGAGTAACGAATACGCGAATTTATTGGGGGGTCGGCAATTTGAACCTATCGAAGAAAATCCGATGATTGGTTGGCGAGGTGCTTCCCGATATTATGATCCGAAATATCAAGAAGCATTTGCTTTAGAATGTCAAGCGTTAAAACGGGTAAGGAATGAAATGGGATTGGCAAATGTGATCCCGATGATTCCATTTTGTCGGACACCGGAGGAAGGTAAAAAAGTCTTAGCAGAAATGGCAAAACATGGCTTAATTCGCGGTCAACAGGGGTTACAAATTTATGTAATGTGTGAATTACCCAGTAATGTTTTAATGGCGGATGAGTTTTGTCAAGTGTTTGATGGCTTTTCAATTGGATCGAATGATTTAACCCAATTAACGTTAGGATTGGATCGAGATTCTGCTTTAGTTGCCCATATTTTTGACGAACGAGATGAAGCAGTAAAACGGATGATTGAAATGGCAATTACTACCGTTAAAGAATATAATCGTAAGATCGGAATTTGTGGTCAAGCACCGAGTGATTATCCTGAATTTGCTCGTTTCTTAGTGGAATTGGGAATAGATTCCATCAGCTTAAATCCAGATTCAGTGTTGAGGACAACATTGGATATTGCCCAGATGGAAGCATTTATCTAGGTAAGTCAACAGGTTTAAAAGTAGTGTAAGTCAATCTCTGCTTTAGCGGACTAATGCTAAAGCAGTTTTTTGTAGGGTGCGTAAGCAACGCGCACGCACCAAAATAATTTATCGCTAATTTAACCACAAAGACACGCAGTTTTTTGTAGGGTGTGTAAGCTGCATCGCACGCACCAAAATAATTTATCGCTAATTTAACCACAAAGACACAAAGACACAAAGAATTTGTAAACACTAACTTTGATCTTCGGAGTTGTTTTAAGTTAAATTATAGATGGAGTTAATTGTTAGTCTTTGATTGAAATTAAATATTTATTTATGCAAACTCAACCCCCTCGTTGTGTGTTAATTTGTCAACATCAGTCTTGTCAACTACAAGGTTCTAGTAAAGTTCTCGAAGCTTTCCAAAATTGTAATATTGAAGGAGTCACAATGGAAGCCAGTGGTTGTCTGGGTCAATGCAATATTGGCCCGACGGTGCGAGTAATTCCCGATGAAATTTGGTATTATCGGGTTAAACCGGAAGATGTTCCCCTGATAGTTGAACAACATTTAAAACAAGGCGAACCCGTCCAAGATAAACTAAATCCCCGCTTTCATTCCCGATATCAATATTATTAAACCTTGTTGTGATTTATCGGATCTTGGTGTTAAGAGTCGCCGAAAATTTATGATGACGCTACAGATATGATCCCCCTAAATCCCCTGTAGAGACGTTGCATGCAACGTCTCTACACCGGGGAATATAATATGGTTTCAAAAAGGTAGTTTACACCTGTTCCAAAACCCAAGCTCGAATAATATTATTAACCTGTTCAGGAACTTCATCATGGGGACAATGACCCGCACTCAGAAAATATTCCTGTAACTGGGGATAATATTGATGAAACTTGCGGCTTCGTTCTCGACATTTCATCCAGGGATCTCCTTCTCCCCAAATTAATAATAGAGGAGCGGTTAACTGATTTAATAATACATCAACTTTTTCTCCTTGGGGACTTTTAAATACCGATGCAAATACCTGTGCTGCACCCGGATCACAGGAAGGGCGATAAATTTCTTCGACTAATTGATCGGTAACTGCATCGGGATTAAGATAGACTTTGAGTAGGGTTTTCCGAATAATAGAACGGCGTTTTGTCCATTGGAAAATTAAAAAACTTACCCAATCTTGACGGAAAAGCGATCGCATTGTTTGAGAAATGGCTTTTTTCCAAAGCGGAGGTTCTGGACGGGGTTCAGTCTCCGTAAATGGCCCGGCACTATTGAGTAAAATGATACCTTTAGCGGTTGATGGACATTGGGCGGCAACACATAAACAGGCATACCCTCCTAGGGAATTTCCAGCTAAAATTACGGGTTGACCAATAACCTCTGTAATGAAGTCGTGAAGCTGATCTCGCCATAGTTGACCGCTATATTCGACCTGGGGTTTTGCCGAACGACCAAACCCCAATAAATCAATCGCCCAGACTTCAAAATCTCCTTGTAACCCTTGTATATTTTTACGCCAGTGGTCGGTAGATGCTCCAAACCCATGCAATAGCAGTAACGGCGGACGCTGGGGATGACGTTCACCCGCACGGACATAGTAAATACACTGATCCCGCCACTGCCAATATTGTCCAGGGATGGTTTCAGAGGTGATGGTTGGGGTGGTAATCATGTAGTTTTGTAAATAAATGTTAACTTACATTAATAATATTAACAAAAGTATGAGAAAAATGAAGGCGGATTTGATCTTTTGTATCAGGAGCTACTAACTTTTATCAATTAGGATAAATTGATCGGTGTGATTTTCTCATCCTCCTCAACAGTCAAATTTAAGTCTTCTCTTGGCTGGTTTTCTGCAAAATACCTTGATTTCTCGAAGGTTGAGATTGTTTATATTTCATTTGTAATACAAACAAATACACTATTTTTCAAAATTAATTGCGTTTTTTATTATTCTTTTGGTAATCTAATGAATGAACGGGTACTCACGCTCACCCACCCAGATTAAACTCCATAGTAGGGGAGAATTGATAACTATGCAGAGTGTGAGGTTTATCCACCACGTTGCCAGGGAGTTTTCCATGTGATTGCTTTAACATCGCGTCCGGTTAAACGCAACTGGGTCACTATTAGCTTTGCTTCTACATTGTATCTCAGTCCAGTTTTGGACTTGCTTCTGGCTGAAATTCCAGACCCGTTGCGAGTCGAAATTCGTCTTGGACTACAAGAAGCACTTGTCAATGCTGCCAAGCACGGCAATAGTTTAGACCCCTCTAAAACCGTAGTTGTCCGCTCTTGTGTTATTCAAGATCATTGTTGGTGGATTATATCAGATCAGGGCGGTGGTTTTAAACCTCCTTGTCAATGTCAATGGCAGGAGCCCGAAAACTGCGAACAACAAACCCATGATTCTGATTTACCCCATGATGAACATGAATGCGGACGAGGTTTGTACATTCTCTATCAAATCTTTGATCGTGTGCAATGGAATAGAACCGGGACAGAACTGACGTTATGTAAGAGAGTGACAACAGCTTATAGACATCAGGATTGGTAATGGTTTTAATCAGTTAAAATATGTCTAAACTACCTGTTTGATGGGGAGTTGAACGGCTATAGGTTAAGATTTTATCTCTCATTTTGTTCTAAATCTCTCGATTTCAACTCCCAAATTTAGGTTAGTTTCTGATAGTTACGACTTATTTTTTTTAGTTGTACCATGGGTCGGACAGGGAGGAGCGGAAATCAATCGTTCTAACCAACCCACCGCTTGATTTAACCGAGGGATGACTTCTTTGGGCTGATTCTTGAGCAAAAAGACTAAAGCTGCCGCCAAATGTTCCCCAGCGCGAGCATTGCGGTCAGACTTGAGACGGTGCCAGTCTCGTTCAGAAATTGCTAACCGTTCTGACAGGGCTTGGGCGAGTTCTAATGTGCTATACTCGCTGAGACTAGCCGTGCGTGGACTGAGATTATGGTTAGAAAGGTCGGGAGTCGTGGAATTGAGGTTGGTCATAAATGATAGTGTTAATTGCGGTGTGAATTCGGTCTTTTACTATTATGGCAAGTCAACCCGCGTCTCAACCCCCATCAACGAATAATTCTGATCAGGATGGGACTCAAGATATTGAACAGGGGTTAATCGAGGTGGAAAAATCTCTGATTGATCTTAAAGCAAGATTGGCGCAAATTCAATGGGATGAGCAACGTAAAATAGAATTGAAAAACCGTATTGATGAAGTTATTCCTCAAATTCGTCAAACGAAATCGCAACAATTGAAAGAGGAATTAAATCAGTTAAAAACGCAGTTAGAAACCCTAGAATTTGATTTAGAAAGTCGTTTGGTGACTTGGGGAAGTTTTCAGGAACCTTTTTGGCAAGCGGTTCGTTTTGGAGGGTTAGGAATTGTGATCGGTTGGGTGTTAAAATCCTGTTCTGGAGGTTAAAAATAAAATGAGATCAGAAATTCTTGAACAACTCCAACCTTGGCTAGATGCCCATAAAAGGTTAACTTGGAAACCAATAGTTGAAGACGGCGATGGTGGGATTACCGCTTCTAAATTTTCGGGACAACCTTGGTTAGATGAACAGGAATCTTACCCGATTTGTGGATGCTGTCAAACTCCAATGGCGTTGCTATTACAACTGAATTTAAACGAAATTCCGCCAGAACTTTCAGGTCAATTTGGTCAAGGATTATTACAACTATTCTACTGTCTCAATTGTAGTAGTTATGCTCCGTTTGAGGATAACAAATTAGTCAGAATTGTAGAACCAAATCAATATTCCCCCCAACCACCCGTACACGGGGGGCTAGGGGGGGTCAAGGATAGATTACCTGCGAAAACTATTGTGGGATGGAAGCCATTAGCAGACTATCCTGATGGGGTTGAATTTGAAGAATGGGGATTAATTTTTAATGATTATTATACGGAGGAAATGATCAGAATTGAATGTCCTGATTTTGGAATTATTATTGATATCCCGGCTGATTCTGAAATTGAGGATGATCTATTTTCAATGGTGGTAACAGGAGATAAATTATCCGGTTATCCCGATTGGGTTCAAGATGTAGAATATCCTAACTGTCCAGAATGTCAACGGAGAATGCAATTTGTCTTTCAAATAGATTCCAATGACAACTTACCAATTATGTTTGGTGATATGGGATGCGGACATATTACCCAATGTCCTGAACATAAGCATATTTTAACCTTTAGTTGGGCTTGTTATTAATTTAAGATTTAAGCTGTTGGGTATTTAAAACTTTATATCCTAGCCAGCGAGGACGCTGGCACT
>DMPJ01000464.1:10471-12013 GCA_003456035.1 Planktothrix sp. UBA8402 | reverse complement strand
CCCAAAAAGATATAACGCTGCTGCTGTTTTGGTGAGGGATACTCTGCCAAGGAGACATCAGGCTCAATTGCATAGTTATCGTTAATTCCCTCATCGTCTACTGTGTAGCCAGGGGCGAGAGGCGGGTCAAGCAATTTATCGCCATCATGACTTATATGAGCTTGGACTTCAGCCGGGATTAACTCACTGCCATCACTCGGATGATGTTGATTGAGATTGAGGGTTTTCCCTTGTTTATCGGTGTATTGCATGGGTGTATGCCCTCCTAAGATTTCTATGCTGATCCTATACTACTTTTCTAAAGCGATCGCCTATCTTTAGAGGGATATACAATACAATCAATTTGTCAATNNTTAAGTAATCGGTTTTAATTTATTATTGGGTGTCAGTTCGGAATTAGTCACTAATGCTCCGTCTTCCATGTGAATAATCCGATCGGCAACATCTAAAATTCGATTATCATGGGTAACAATTAAAATAGTACAGCCCTGTTCTTTGGCTAAAATTTGCATTAAATTAACTACATCTCTCCCCGAATGACTATCTAGGGCCGCGGTGGGTTCATCAGCTAATACAATGGGGGGATGACTAACTAATGCCCGGGCGATCGCAACTCGTTGTTTTTGTCCTCCAGAAAGATTATCAGGATAATAATTTAAGCGATTTCCTAACCCAACTTTTTCTAACATTGCCGTGGCTTTTTGCTGCATTTCTGAACGAGAAAATTTACCCTGAACTTCTAACCCCATCTGCACATTTTGTAAGGTCGTTAAGCTACCATGTAAATTATGAGCTTGGAAAATATAACCTGTATTTCGTCTGGCTTTAACTAACTCTCCTGAACGCGCACCTAAGAATTCTCGTCCTAATATATTTAAACTTCCCGACTGTACAGAACGTAACGCTCCAATTAAGGTTAATAATGTGGTTTTTCCTGAACCAGAGGGGCCAGTCATAATCACAATTTCACCGATGGTAATTTCTAAGTTAATATCATATAACACCTGTTTTTGCAATTGCCCTTTCCCAAAATAATGATCTAAATTTTGAATTGCGATCGCAGTATTGGGTTTGGTTAAATCTTGGATATCTTGGAGTTGAGTTTGCATGGAGTTAACCTAAAAAAAGATTTTGTTAAGAAGAAACCGGGTTGATCCGATCACCTTTGCATTTTAACAAAGATTTTGTTAAGAAGAAACCGGGTTGATCCGATCACCTTTGCATTTTAACAAAGATTTTGTTAAGAANNTTTTGTTAAGAAACCCGGTTTCTTACACAAAAGTTACTGATTGAACTAGAATATCTCAATGAGGAGGATAAGAACTTATGAATCAATACAGTATGATGATTCAATGGTCTGATGAAGATCAACTTTTTCTTGTTACAATTCCAGAATTTGCCGACCGAGTTGTTATGCCTTGCACGCACGGAAAAACTCGTGAGGAAGCTATTAGAATGCTGTTTGCCTTCGTCGAGTACAATGGGTGTAAAGAGATCCATAATCTTCAAAAAACCTGAGTTGTGCTAATACCAGTTTAGCAC
>DMPJ01000464.1:0-10455 GCA_003456035.1 Planktothrix sp. UBA8402 | reverse complement strand
GCAAGATTGTGAAAGGGTAGATATCAATAAGTGGTAGATACTTGTTATATACTAATATCGTCATTATAATAGAATATTATGGAAGCCAGGAAAAATCAAAATGAGCAATGTTAACGAAATCTTAACAATCAATAATCTTCAATGTTTTTCTATTCAGGAGTTTCTGGAATTACTTAAAGAGAAAAAAACACTCTCAGTACAGTTATCTGAGGAAGAAATTATCGTGTTAGAAATTAGCCAAAAATTAAAGCCTTTACCGATTGTGGAAGGTTATGTTCCTTCGGGCTGGAAAGCAGCAATTTACGAGAATTAAAATGACAATTGTTTTTTTGGATGCCGGAATTTTTATTGGTGCTTTATGTAGTAGCGATTATCGACACACAGAAGCCAGAGTTATTGTGGAAGCCGCCAGACGAGGAGAGTTAAATGCCTGTACATCTGTTGGCGTTTTGAGCGAAGTTTATGCGGCATTAACTTGGGTAGGTGCTCAACCTCCTCAAACACCGGAGTTTGCTGAGATTTGTGTTCGTTTATTAGTTGAAAATCCTTCAAAAATAGCAGTTTTAGATACTAATTTTCAGGTCGGCTTAAAAATGTTGGAAATAGCTGCTAATAGACGTTTAACTGCTCGTCGTATTCATGATGCTAGACACGCTGCTACAGCTTTGGTCGCTGGAGTTTTCCAGGTTTATACCTACGATATAGAAGATTGGAAAGTTTTTCAGCCTGATGGTATTGTAATTACTGGGCCAGAGTCAGTTTTAACGGATATAGATTAGAACTCCAGATTCAAAATTTCTACCGCATTCCCTTGATTTCCTAAATACTCTCAGTGGCTTGGTGAGTGCTGTCGCTAGATCCAAGGATGTGATATACTCCTGATATTCTTAGTCGGTTCTGGTGGAGAACAGCCACCGGAAGTAATGGGGAAAGAGCAGTGCAAGACTGCCGCTGTCCCGCAACTGTGATCAGAGCTTGACCTCTGTAAGTCAGGATGCCCACCGATATTAGGGATCATCTAAAATTAACCAGTCTGCGAGGTACAGATGGAGATAAAATTGCATAGACTTTCGCGCCTTGGGATGATGGCAGGGCTGAGTTACTATTTGGTTGTGGGATCTCCTACACCTGCCCATGCTATGCACATCATGGAGGGGTTTCTGCCAATAGAATGGGCCGTTTTTTGGTGGATTGTGTTTATTCCATTCTTTATTTGGGGACTGCGATCAATTACCCGCATCACTCGTCAGCATCCCGAAACTAAGCTATTATTAGCATTAGTAGGAGCTTTTGCCTTTGTATTGTCTGCTCTGAAAATTCCTTCGGTGACGGGTAGTTGTTCTCACCCAACGGGGACAGGATTAGGAGCGGTGCTGTTTGGGCCGGGAGTGATGTCGGTGTTGGGGGCGCTAGTCCTGTTATTTCAAGCATTACTGTTAGCTCATGGTGGTTTAACGACTTTGGGAGCCAATGCGGTGTCGATGGCGGTTGTGGGGCCATTAGCAGCCTATAGTATTTATCAGATAGTGATTAGATGCGGTGGAAAATCAACTTTGGCTATTTTTATGGGAGCAGTTTTGGGCAATTTACTCACTTATGTGATGACTTCGATCCAATTGGCATTGGCATTTCCCGCAGCTAGTGGTGGAGTTTTGGCCGCCTTTACTAAATTTGCTGCTATCTTTGCACTGACGCAAATTCCCCTATCCATCAGTGAGGGTTTATTGACGGTGTTAGTCTGGAATTGGTTGCATCAAACCGCTATAGAAGAATTGCAGTTATTGAATTTAATCAAACAGGAGTCATAAGGAATGAAGGGAAATAGTCGGAGTTGGAATAATTGGCTATTGATATTGGGTGTAATCGGGTTAGCGATCGCTCCACTATTGTTGGTTAAAGAAGGTAAGTTTGGCGGATCTGATGGCGAAGCTGAAGCAGCGATTCAGGAGATTAGTCCTAACTATCAGCCTTGGTTTACTCCCATTTTTGAACCTGCTAGTGGTGAAATTGAGTCTCTATTATTTTCTGTGCAAGCCGGGTTAGGAGCCGGAGTTATGGGGTATGTAATTGGGCGCTATTCCCACCGCCGTTAGTGATTGCAACACAATCAAGAATAATCTATTATGCACAATAATCTGGATACCTATATCTACAGGAATCATTTGCTACAGGTATCACCGCAACAGAAACTCTGGTTTGCGATCGCCTTAGTGCTGATGGCATTAATCACCCATCCGATTACACAACTATTGATTGCTGTGTGGCTGGGGGTGTGGACAGTTGGTTACGCCCGGATTCCAGTCAAGGTGTATTTGCGGGTGCTGATGGTGGCGGGACTGTTTCTGCTAACTAGCATTCCGGCCTTAGTATTAAATATAGTATCAGTGGAGGAAATTGCCTCTGTGCAACTGGATCAGGTTGGGGGAGTGGCTGTGGGTCAGTGGTATCTGTTTGTCAGCAGAAGCGGACTAATTCAAGCCTTCGAGATTGGAATTCGATCCCTAGCTTGTACCTGCTGTTTGTTATTTATATTGTTTACCATCCCATTTATTGATATTTTAAAGGTGTTACAAAAGTGGCATTTTCCCACAATTTTAACTGAATTATTACTACTAATGTATCGGTTTGTGTTCTTGTTCCTAGATATTGTCACCCAGTTGCAATTGGCACAACGGGCAAGGGGAGGCTATCGTACCCGTCAGCGTTGGATGTATAGTGTGGGATTGTTAGTGAGTCAACTGCTGGTGCGATCGCTCCAAAGTTATCACCACTTTTCCCTAGCCCTGAATTCCCGTGGCTTTAAGGGCAACTTTCAATTCCACTCAAATCAGTCCTACATCTACTCCAAACGCTATGCGATCGAATCTGTGATCGGGTGTATTGGATTAGTGATTTTAGATTTTAGACTTTAAATCCCCTAATTTTATATGTCTTCTCCCTTAATCGAATTTAAAAAAGTATGCTACACCTATGCTGGTGGAAATCGTCCCGCCCTACAGGAATTAAACCTAACTATTCCAGTAGGTCAAAAGACAGCAATTCTAGGACATAATGGCTGCGGAAAATCCACATTGTTATTTCTAGCTGATGGTTTATATCGCTGTAATTCCGGGGTAATTTGTTGGCAGGGAAAACCATTAAAATATGATTCATCTTCCCTTAATATATGGCGAGAACGGATTGGATTAGCATTTCAAGATCCTGAACAACAACTGGTTGCCGCTACCGTTGCCGAGGATATTTCCTACGGACTTTGTAATTTACAATTATCAAGAACAGAAATAGAACAGCGATTACAACAAACACTAATAGACTTTTCCTTAAAAGAACTAGCAAACTCCCCCTTGCATCATCTCAGCCTCGGACAAAAGCGACGAGTAGCATTAGCAGGCGTTATGGTACTTCAGCCGCAACTGTTGTTACTAGATGAACCTACGGCTTATTTAGACTCTCTACAGACTCAGAATTTGTTACAAGAGTTAGATCGAATTCACTTGCAGGGCACAACTATTGTGATGGCAACCCATGATCTCGATCTGGCATACTCTTGGGCTGATGTGATTATCGTACTCCATCAAGGACGAATGGTATTATCAGGGGAGACTCTGGCGGTGTTTACAGATGTTAATTTGTTGGCAGAATTGCAATTAGGTATGCCAACTTTGTTAGAGGTTTGGTATAGCTTTCCAGAACAATTTCGCCCCTCGGAATTGAATCCTCCCAGGACGATCACACAGTTGCGTTCCTACCAAAAAAAAATGTATGATAGATATTATCAAGTCTAGTTGGAACTAAAATCATGTCGAATCAAAGTCTATATCTTTAATTTCTAGGTAGAACCCAGAAATGGCATTAACGAGATCACATTAAACTAAAGAATAAGGTTGAATTAAAATATCAGCCGAAATTCCTAAATATTGATGTAATGCTCGAATTCCTTCTAATAAAAACAATACCCAGATCATAATTACTGATTTTAGTCAGTGATCTAGCCAATCAACTGCGATGTTTGCCTGTCTGTTTGGGGCTGTTCTCCAGATTGGTCTGACTGATGTAGCGGGACAAGTTTAATCTCAACAGCATATCCTACACTAGCCGCGATCGCTGCAATAGTTTCTAATCGTGGAGATTGTTTTCCCGATTCAATTCTAGCAAGCTGAGGCTGTTTAATTCCGGCTTTTTCCGCTAATTCTCGTTGAGTCAGGGCTAATTTTCGTCGAATGGCGATAATAGCGCGGGCTGCCTCAAATTCAGGTTTAATTTCCTCATAATGGGCTTTGACTTTGGGATCGCTCAGAAGTTTGGTTTTAAGATTCTCTAAACTCATAACTAAAATCTCTGTAATAAAAAGGTTAAAAGATATCAGCAGGATCGGCGGCTTGTAATTTACGAGTGGCGATCGCACCGGATAACATACACATTATAATCGTTAATACTAACACTTGAACCGCGCGAATTAAAGTCATATATAAAGGTAAATTTGTCGCTTGTCGGGTTAAACGATATAAGCCTACAGAAATCGTCGCACCCGGAATAAATCCCATAATTGCTAAAATAATTGCTTCTTCAAAAACAATCCCTAATAAATAGGCATTTCTAAATCCCATAGCTTTAAAAGTAGCATATTCGGGGGTATGGTCAGCAACGTCTGTAGCCAGAACTTGATAAACAATAATCACCCCGACAACAAACCCCATTGCTGTCCCTAAACTAAACACAAATCCAATAGCTGTATTTTTTGACCAATAATCTTTTTCAAAGGCTAAAAATTGTTCATTGGTTAAAACTTGTACATCTTTGGGTAAATGAATTTTTAGGTCTGTTGCCACTTTTTCCACATCATAACCCGGTTCAATTTTAATTAGTCCAGCACTAATTCCGCCCGGTTTTCTTCGGGGAAATAATCGTAAAAAATTGCGATCGCTAGTAATTAATGTTCCATCCGCCGCAAAGGAAGCACCGACTTTAAATAATCCCGCAATTTTTAGGGTGCGTTTTTCCAATTCGGTACCAACAATTCCACCCTGATCAACTTTAGCAATAACTTCTTGATAATCTCCTCTCGAAGCTCGATCAAATAAAACCTGGTCAGGGAGTTTAATCACGTCTAAATTTTGTTGAACTTCGGGTAAATTAAAAGCCGACTGACGCGGATCAAATCCCATCACTAAAATAGCTGTTTTTTTGCCTGTTTTTGGGGTTTTCCAATCGGAAAAATTAACATATAATGGGTCTGAGGATTTTACCCCTGGAACATCCATTGCTTGATATAAACGTCGCCGGGGTAAGGTTGATAAATTAACTAAATTTCTGGCTTGGGGACTAATAATAAAAATATCCGCATCCAAATGTTTATGCAATCTGGTATTACTATCATATAATGCCGTTTGAAATCCTAATTGCATAAAAATTAAAACATCCGCAAAGGCAATTCCTGATAATGCCACTAACATCCGGGCTTTATCATGACTTAATTGCAACCATCCTAACGGTGTTCTATTTGTTAATCTCTGTATGAATCCGATCATAAATTACGAATTACGAATTACGAATTACGAATTACGAATTACGAATTACTGGTTAATGGTGACTTTAACCTGTAAATTAGTTAAACTCGCGGCTTTTTGGCTATTAGTTTCATCTAATTTAACTCTAACTTCGATAACTCTAGCATCAATATTTGTCGTCGGATCAATATCTAAAGCACTTTGTTTTTTGACTCTTAACCCAACTTCTTCAACTGTACCTTTTAAGGGTTCAGGTAACGCATCAGCAGTAATAGTTGCGGTTTGTCCCGAATGGATTTTGGGAATATCACTATCATAAATTTCAGCAACGGCATACATTTGTTCAGTTTGTCCCAATTCAATAATACCTGCTGAAGAAATTAGTTCTCCGGCGTGGGTATTCACCTCGATCACCCGTCCGGTTTGGGGCGATCGCACATAAGCCTGTTCTAAATTAGCTTCGGCTTGTTTAACAGAGGCTTGAGTCTTAGTTAACTCACTTTTTGCTAACTGGACATCCACTGGACGGACTTCGCTCACCGCCGTTAAAGTAGCTTCCGCCTCAGCAATTTGTAGGTCAACGGTGGCGATGGTGCGGCTGAGGTTGGCTTGGGCTTCTCGAATTTGTTCAGCGCGACTGCTAATAGTTTCATTAAGGTTAGCTTGGGCTTCCTGTAAGCGTTTGCGACTGGTTTCGGCCTGCAAACATTGACTATCCCGATCTTGGGCGGATACGGCCCCATCCTGATATAAATTGTCGTAGCGTTGACAGTTAGTTTCGGCGTTGTTGAGTTCCGCTTGAATCCGGTCTAGGGTGGCTTTTTGGGCGCTACGTTCTCCCCGCAGTTGGGCTTCTAGGGTGGCAATAGTGGCTTTTTGAGTGATAATTTGCCCCTCTAACTCCGCTTGGTTGCCCTGAAATCGGGCTTTTTGGGCTTGAATATCCCCCTGTTTCGCCCCGGCTTGAACTTGCTCTAAACGGGCAACGGCTACTTCTACTTCAGTTTTAGCTTGTTCTAGGGCCGATTGTAGCCGATCTCGACTATCCAAAATGGCGATCGCTTGTCCCACCTCTACCAAGTCTCCCTCTTTTACCAAAAGTTGATCCACCCGACTCCCTTGGTTGGACTGGGGGGCCGATAGTTTAATAATTTCTCCCTGGGGTTCTAACCAACCAAGGGCGGTAACGGTTTTTACCTCTGGGACAACGGTTTCGGGTAGGGCTACGGGTTCGGCGGGAGTGGGACGATACCGCCAGAAAGTATAACCCATTAAACCAGTAATTGCTAAGGTGGTTACAGCAACCAAAATCCCCGCATGAGGCAGTTTCGGGGATAAAAGTTTACCGACTGTTTCTTGACGTACCATGATCGTGCCTCCCGCTTTATCTTAGAGACTAAACTGTTTAGTTTAGTATATCATAAAAAGGTATGGTTGACACTCTCACCGTCTGAAGACGCTGAGATTCTGCGGACAGAATTAAATTAATTTAATTCTCGCTACGATTGCCAAAGATCGTCTACTGAGTTGATCAAGCATTATACCTAATCTTCCCGATACTTTTCTTAAAATGTTGGCTGCACCATTTAGGTCAGCATTAACAACAAAACCATCAGCCGTCCGATAAAGTCCACGCTTAATTCTGTTTCCAGATGCTTTCCACCCTATCGGTTTTTCACCGTATTTGGGTAGGGAGTCTCCATCTAAAAAACTAGCTTTTGAAGTGTAGGCTTCCTCAGTTTCAACAAATCTAATCCCGTGTAAATCACAAAGTTGTTTGACACGGGATTTTAGTTTACCTAAAGGCATTTGAACAAATTTTTGATTATTCAAATTACCCAAATTAGCATTGATTTTAAACCCTTCATTCCAACCCATTACAATCGTTCCCATCCCAAATTTTAAGCAGTGATTAACAATTAGTTTGGCTGCTTTATTAATCCCGTCACGCATTTGGTGATTGCGTTTGCGAGTTACACGGTCTAACCAATTATCCCAATATCCTTGGGATTTACCTTCTTTACGGGTTGATACTTTTTTATTCCAAAGTTGATTTTTAGCTTTTAAGTCTCTGGCATCAATCAAAAAGGAATTTCCTAATGTATCAACACAAGCTGCTAAGTTATCGGCAGTTCCGAGGTCAATAGATAAGGTTTGACTGATATCTAAATCATGCCTCTGTTTTTCTATCTCGTAAGACATTTCCAAATAAAAAGCACCATTTTTAGGAAGAATAGTAAACTCTTTAACCTTAGAATAGTCAAGGTTTGATGGCATAGGCAAGAAAAATTCAGATACCCCAAACCATCTTTTAACTGTTGTTCCGAGAGCGAATCTAAGTTGACCATCAATCAGTGTTGGTCTTTGTCCTCCTGAATTGGGATAGGCAACTTTAAATAGTTTAGAACCTGTTAAATAACCAGGAGGTTTAGGTCGAAAATGTAATTGACCTTTGGTATACAAATCCCTTAGATTCTTAAAAGATTTGAATGATTCTGTTACCGACATTAGGGTCTGCTGCATCGGTGTTGATGGCATTGATTGTGCTAACAAAGACTTGGCCACCGATGGTTCAGATGCCAAATCAAACTTTCCGGTTAATAATTTACCTGTTTTGAAAAACGTTTGACGGGCAAAATAAACTCCAGTATTGTACAATTTACCTGATTGTTGACAAAGATATTCTATCAACGCACGGATTTCAGGGTCAGTACAGAGTACAACTTGCTGTACTCCCATCATTGTATTTGCTTTAGCCATTGACTCGACTATCACGACTTTGTTGACCTCTTTATGCTAACATAATCTAATATTTTTAGGGGAATAAATTCCCCTGTGTCTTGTTTCCTCTCAGGTCTGAAGACANNCACGCTCGTTTCCACACTCCCATCATGATCTTATGAAGATACCTCGAATATATAGCTATTTAACTAGGGAAGTTTTTAAATTCTTTGATTACTAAAATCAAAATTTTCTCCCACATATTTGACCAGTTCTTATTAAGTCTCTATTTTGTCGCTGAAATACAAGTAATAACCGGATAATCTGGATGATAAGCATCTAATTCTTCAGTTGTCAATTCTTCTGTAACTATGCCATGATAGGCAGCTACTACAGTGATCAGATTACCATAAGTAGATATTTTTTGTTGGGAAAAGTTTCTCAGCATCCAAGCAAAAGCATCAGGGAGAGGTCGCCAATAATCTTGAGGAGCATCATGGATTTTTAAAGCACTAGGAACGCTGGCAAAACATTTACCTCCTGGTTTTAACCACCTGTGAATATTTTCTATCACTATCCAAGGTGCATAACAATGTTCCAAAACATTAAATAGGATGATTGTATCAAAAGATTCCGGTTGAATTACGTTAATATCATGGGCATCACCAACGATATCTACTCCTGACCACCTATCCATGTTCAGAACATGATAGGAAGATTCTTCAGTTAATTGATAAGATTCTTTGGCTGTTTCTATAGCGCCGATTTCCAGAATATTACCAACAATTTCTGGCCTAATTTTTTCAATAAACTTGTCCAGATAATACCGATCAATTGGTTGTCCCCTCAAAAACCCAAAGGCTTGACAAATGGGGTTTGTTCTCTTTAAATCACCCCAGTCTATGGATTTATTGGCAATAGATAATAACCCCGCTCTTTCCAGATGAATGACTATTTTAGTAAAGTCTTCTATGTTGTTAATTTCTTCTAAATCATTCTTGAGGGAGAATGGAGAAAATAAATGGACGAGAACTTGAGGATTAATCTGACTTAAGGCGCTCAGATCAAATTGTTGGGTTTCGTCAAAAAAACTGTTAAAGTCTTTTTCTAATATGGTTAAATGTCCTTCTCTTAATAAGACCAAGGCTTGATTGGAGATGATAGAGCTATGGTTTTGGATGGCTTCAGTAATCTTCTCACTGCTAGGGGCTGATTTTATTTTTTGAAAAGTTTTGTAAGCTGATTCAATATCATGTTGATAAATAAATATCTCTAGAACTGCTAACCAAGATTGGGCTAGAATTAGTTCGGGTGGGCAGTGACTCCAGCTAAATACTCCATAAACTTGAGAGTTCTCTACTTTTAAAAGGGCATTGGGTATATATTGTTTAGCCATGATCTTACTTAATTATTGGGTACAGATAGATTTGTTTGACTGATGGTGTTAATTTTCATAATTGATCTCTAATATACCATCTTTTGCATCTAATCCTTAGCGTACCCTGATCATGCCTCCCGCTTGATCTTATATGAAATCCAATTATAGATGCTACAGATGATCCCCCTAACCTCCTTGTAGAGACGTTGTATTAACGCCCCCTTGTAGAGACGTTGCATGCAACGTCTCTACAAGGGGAGAATGTGTAGCCAACATTTCATGATGGAATATTAAATAGTAAGCGGGTAACTTTTTAAATAGTAAGCGGGTAACTTGTAAAATAGCGANNCAACATTTCATGATGGAATATTAGAGACTAAAGTGTTTAGTTTAGCAGATCACAAAAGTTGTTGGGCAAAGTGCTCCGAATAGGGACTAAAGATCAACAACGGGGTTACTGTTAGCAGTTCTAACTTCTAGGGTGACATCTCCTAATTTGCGTTGCTCCCCGTCATGGAGTTCTTGTTTAAGAATTTTCATCCCCCTTTCCTTCATTTCCTCGTCAAATTCCAGAATAATTTTTTCTCCTTCNNGTGTAGATTTTAGCAGTAATTGGGGGATAGCCTTGACTTTTTCTGAGGTAAATATGGTTATTTTCTGAACTGCCTAATAAAACCGGTTCTGCTCCTAAATTGATCTTAGTTTGTTCGTTAGGTGTCCAATAAACAATTAACCAAGATTCACGACTGAATTGTTCAATTAAAGCAATCATTAAACCAATAAAAAATCCAATAATTGCCGCCCCAATTAATCGGCCAACTAAATCACCCGATACCGCCGAAATAATTA
>DMPJ01000388.1 GCA_003456035.1 Planktothrix sp. UBA8402 | reverse complement strand
AAATAAGTGGTCATTTTTCCCTTACCTTTAACGTCAATGATTCCTCGCTTTTCAAACAGATATTGCTGTTTTAATACTAAATAGGTGGTTTCTGTAACTTGAATTTCATCAGCAATGCCATGGGACTCCATCCGACTAGCAATATTAACAGTANNCCAATGACTCCCGCCACCACTGGGCCCGTAGCAATTCCAATTCTAATATGAAAATTTTGTTCAGTTTTTAGATTGAATTCTCTCAAGATTTTTTGCATATCTAATGCCATATTTGCGATCGCTTCCGCATAATCATCGTGGGGAATTGGTAAACCAGAAACTACCATATAAGCATCACCGATGGTTTTAATCTTTTCTAACCCATGCAATTCGGCTAAATGATCAAATTCCGAAAATATCTGATTCAGTAAATCCACTAATTGAGGCGGATCAAAACGTCCTGAAAGTTCGGTAAAACCGACAATATCAGCAAACAAAACCCCGGCATCGGTGAAACTATCAGCAATGGTACTCGGTTGCAGTTTTAACCTTTGGGCAATGGAATGGGGTAGAATATTTAAGAGCAAACTTTCTGAGCGTTCCTGTTCTTCTTTGACTTGGATATAGGCTTTCTCTAAAGCTTTACGAGAGTTAAATTCTGAGCGGGCTAAACGATCATATAAATACACGGAAAGATTACAAATTAAACAAATCCAAAATAGATAGAGAAATAGGAAATCAGCCGTCATCCAGTCGGCGGGAAGTTCAACTTTTAAATTCAGTAAAATTTTAGTTCCCTGATAATAAACAAAAACTCCTAATTGAGAAATTAAATGTAACGGCCAATAAACCGGAATTAATGTGGCTTGGGAAAAAAACATTAACGGCCATTCAATAATAGAAGCCCGGGCGACTCCACTTAATGTTTCTCGAATTTGTGGGGTAATTGTAACTAACCAAGAAAACAACAAAAACATCGAAGCTGGATGTTTCTGACCGAGGGGAGTTCTCAGAATCAATAAACCGATAATTAAACCGCACTCGACGACAATTTGTGTCGCTAACCAAGAGGGGTGAAAATTCTCAGGATTAAAGAAAAAATTGTTAATTTCTGAGACACTAAAGGTAAAATAGGAAAGCAATGCTAGGCTAAAACCTAAATTTAAGCGTTTCCGAATTAAATGCTTTCGCCAAGTGTCATAGGTAGGAGCCTGAGATAAAACAAAATCGGAAGAAAATATCTTCCATTTTGTTTGAATAAATGCACCAAATTCTGATAGTCTTGAGTCAGTTGTAGTCATGGGTTACTTGGGTTTCCAAAAGGAGGTTAACACAATCTACGATAGATAAATTATTTGTCAATTACCTGGAATTGAATCTGAGAATAACTGTGAATAATAATCCACGCCAAGTTGCATTTTTAGCTCTCCGAGACATTAACCGACGGGGGGGACTAGCTGATCTGGTTTTAGATCAATGGCTTCGTGAATCTGATTTATCAGATATTAACCGACGCTTAACCACAGAATTAGTTTATGGTTGTGTGCGTAGGAGGCGATCGCTCGATACCTTAATAGATTACTTAGCCCCGAAAAAATCCCATCAACAGCACCCGGATATTCGTACTATACTACATCTCGGTTTTTATCAAATTTGCTATCTGAATCAGATTCCCAATTCGGCGGCGGTAGATACCAGTGTTGAATTAGTTAAACACACTGGTTTAACTCATTTTAGCGGTTTTGTAAATGGGATATTAAGACATTATATTAGAGAATCCGAAAAATGTGCTATAGAAATTTCTAATTCCTTTAAATCTGTTTTTGCTCCCTTTAAATTACCCCAAAATCCCATAGAAAGATTAGGAATTATCTATAGTTTTCCCGACTGGCTGATTCAATTTTGGTTAGATACTTTAGGATTAGAAGAAACCGAACAGCTTTGTACTTGGTTTAATCAATCTCCCGCTATTGATTTCAGAATTAATCCCTTACAAACAACTTTAGAAACCGTAGAATCAGAATTTCAATCTAGGGGAATTTCTGTTGATAGAATTCCCGATCTACCCCTAGGATTAAGATTAACAGGAAGTATCGGATCAATTAAAAATTTACCCGGTTATGATCTAGGATGGTGGTCAATTCAAGATAGTAGCGCCCAATGGGTTAGCTATTTATTAGATCCCCAACCCGGAGAAACAATTATTGACGCCTGTGCCGCCCCGGGTGGAAAAACCACCCATATTGCTGAATTAATCCAGGATCAAGGTAAAGTTTTAGCCTTTGATTCTATCAAATCCAGAGTTAAAAAAATTAAGCATAATTTAACCCGATTACAACTCAATTCTATTCAGACTCAATTGGGTGATATTCGCAAATTAGAGGGTTATTTCGAGATAGCTGATCGACTATTATTAGACGCTCCCTGTTCCGGTTTAGGCACATTACATCGACGGGTTGATGGTCGATGGCGACATGATCCTAAAAATATCCAAGACCTGTCTCAATTGCAATCCGAACTATTAGAAACAACTCAAAATTGGGTCAAACCAGGAGGTTGTTTAGTCTATGCAACCTGTACTCTCCATCCTCAAGAAAATGAAACCCTAATTCAAAACTTTTTAAGTCAACATTCTAACTGGAAAATTCAATCTCCCCCGGAAAGTTTTCTCCTCCCTCCCGAACCCCAAGGTTGGATTAAAATTTGGCCCCATAGACAGAATATGGATGGATTTTTTATGGTAAAATTAATTAAAGATCCAACTTAATTATTATTAACTTTATGCACCTAATTTTATGCCATACAACCGTTGATTTTGACGCCCTCGGTGCGGCGGTGGGATTAACTAGAATTTACCCAGGAAGTCGGATTGTATTGGCGGGGGGAAGTCATCCATCAGTGAGGGATTTTTTAGCCTTATATCGAGATGAATTTGCTTTAATTGAACGTCGCTCTGTGAATCCTAATAAAATTCATTCGATTAGTGTTGTTGATACCCAAAGTTGCGATCGCTTGGGAAAAAGTGCCGAATGGTTTCGTTTAGCCAATTTATCTGCCATTAAAATATACGATCATCATCCTGATATAATATCTGATATTCCCGCCACAGAAAGCTATATTGAAGAAGTAGGGGCGACTACAACATTAATTGTAGAACTGTTAAGAAATCAACCCCAAAAACCACTTTTAACCACAGCAGAAGCGACGGTAATGGCATTAGGAATTCATTTAGATACGGGTTCCTTAACCTTCCCCCATTCCACCGCTAGAGATGCCATAGCGTTGGCTTGGTTAATGGAGCAAGGCGCTAATTTACCCGTGATTGCAGAATATGTAGAACCGGGTTTACCACAGAAATTACAAGAGTTATTAAGTCTAGCTTTAGAACAGCTACAAAAATCAACAATTAGAGGTTATACCGTCGCTTGGATATTATTTAAAACCGATGAATATGTGCCGGGTTTATCAACTTTGGCATCAGAAATAATTGACTTAACCGAAAGTGATGCCTTACTATTAGCTAATCAATATGGTCGGGGAGAAGGCGATCGATTAAGTATTATTGGACGGTCTCGAATTGAAAAAACTAACTTGAATGAATTGTTTAAACCTTATGGTGGTGGGGGTCATACCCGGGCGGCTTCAGTAGTTTTAAAAGAAGGCAATTTTTCAGAGATTTTAGAGCAATTAGTTGAACAATTAAAAGCACAAATTCCCCATCCTCCTACCGCGCAAGAATTAATGTCTTCCCCGGTCAGAACTATTCGTCCTGATACTTCTGTAGAAGAAGCTCATCGAATTTTATTACGTTATGGTCATTCCGGTCTTTCAGTAGTTGATGAACAGGATCAATTAGTCGGAATTATTTCCCGTCGAGACTTAGATATTGCCCTCCATCATGGCTTTAGTCATGCCCCCGTTAAGGGATATATGACACCCCAATTAAAAACAATTACTGAAGAAACAACCTTACCCGAAATAGAATCTTTAATGGTGACTTATGATATTGGTAGATTACCTGTTTTAGAAGATAAAAACCTAGTCGGAATTGTCACCAGAACTGATGTTTTAAGGTTACTACATCAACAACAACGTCCGCAAAAATCTACTTTTAAAGGGTGTATTCCAGGGGTCACTTGTACCAGCATTGAAGAACTATTAGAAGAAAAATTAGCCGCCCCTTTATTAACCTTACTTAATCGCCTATC
>DMPJ01000274.1 GCA_003456035.1 Planktothrix sp. UBA8402 | reverse complement strand
CAATCATAACAACATCTGCACCTGATCTAATAAATTAGAACTATCTGCATCAAACCATTGAATTTCAGAAACAGCACGAAACCAAGTTCTTTGTCGTTTGGCAAATTGTCGGGTATGTAATACGATTAATTCCTTAGCTGTTTCTAAAGAAATATCCCCAGCTAAATATTGTTTTATTTCCTGATATCCTAACGTTTCTAACAACGATAACTCAGTTCCATATTTCTGACATAACTGTTCAACTTCTTGCACAAATCCCCTTTCCATCATATTTTCTGTCCGTTTTTGAATCCGATGGGTTAATGCTTCTGATTCACAATTTAAACCTATTTGTAAAATCGGATAATCG
Source organism: Planktothrix sp. UBA8402 (assembly GCA_003456035.1). GTDB lineage: Bacteria > Cyanobacteriota > Cyanobacteriia > Cyanobacteriales > Microcoleaceae > Planktothrix. Next base: position 3,423 of record DMPJ01000274.1, on the reverse strand, counting down.
GGGGGATTTTCTCCTTGTTGTTCAGAAATAGGCTGACCTGTGATATAATAAACTTCTAAAGCTCTTAAAGTTCTAAACTGATCATTTCCATGAATTTTCTGCGCTGCTATCGGATCAATTTGTTTTAACATCTGATAACATTGAAGTTGACCTAATCCTTGAAGTTGCGATCGCAATTCTGGCTCAGGAGCAACTCTGGGAATTTTCATTCCCCGTACAATTGACTTAATATATAATCCCGTACCACCAACTAATAATATAGGAGCACCAAACAGCAGTTTATTAATCAATTCTTGCGCTTGATCCTGATAATCTGCTACCGTTAAAGTCTGCGTTGGTTCACAAATATCAATCAAATAATGGGGAATACTCCGACGTTCTGCGACTGTTGGTTTAGCTGTCCCAATATCAAACCCTCGGTACACCAAACGAGAGTCCGCACTCAAAACTACCGACCCCAAACGTTCCGCTAACTCTATCGCCAAACCCGATTTTCCCGTCGCCGTCGCACCACAAATTACAATTAACCGAGGTGGCTGTGGTATTATTGTATAAATAGTCAACTTTTCTCATCCTCCTCAGCGCATCACGGCTAACCGAATATATCAACCCTGTCCAAATTTCATTTGAGAATGCCCTACGATCCTCTCCAACCTATTTGTGCTACAATTTTTGAAAGNNGCCATAAGGGACGTTTTTAATTAACCAATACTGGAGTCGTGATCAAATGACCAGCAATTACAGCGCCGACCAAATTCAAGTCCTTGAAGGTTTGGAAGCCGTTCGCAAACGCCCTGGAATGTACATTGGTTCCACAGGGCCAAGAGGACTCCACCATTTAGTATACGAGGTTGTAGACAATGCGATCGATGAGGCGCTGGCTGGCTATTGCACCCACATCGAAATTGATTTCAACGCCGATGGTTCTGTCACCGTTACCGATGATGGTCGCGGTATCCCCGTCGATACCCATTCCAAAACCGGAAAGTCTGCTTTAGAAACGGTGTTAACAGTTCTGCACGCCGGAGGTAAATTTGGCGGTGGCGGTTATAAAGTTTCCGGGGGTCTGCATGGGGTCGGGGTTTCCGTTGTTAACGCTTTATCAGAATGGGTAGAAGTTACGGTTTTTCGTGATAGAAGAGAATATTCCCAACGCTTTGAACGAGGGACTCCCGTGACGGAACTTACCTCAAAACCGATCAAAGAAAACCGAACCGGAACCTCCCTTTGCTTTTTCCCCGATACTGTAATTTTTACCAGTGGAATTGAGTTTGATTGTGATACCATTGCTTCCCGTTTACGCGAACTCGCCTATTTGAATGCGGGAGTTAAAATTACTCTGACAGATAGTCGTTTAGAACTGTTAAGACGGGAAACTCCCAGGATAGAAACCTACTGTTATCAAGGCGGAATTCGGGAATATATCGCCTACATGAACAACGATAAACAACCCCTCCATGAAGATATTATTTATATTTGTGGAGAACGGAGTAATGTTCAAATTGAAGTTGCTTTACAGTGGTGTACCGATGCCTATAGTGATACGGTTTTAGGCTTCGCTAATAATATTAGAACCATAGATGGTGGTACCCATTTAGAAGGATTAAAAACCGTCCTGACTCGAACTTTAAATGCGATCGCTCGTAAACGCAATAAACTCAAAGAAGGAGATGCCAATTTAGGCGGGGAAAATATTAGGGAAGGGTTAACCGCCGTCATTTCTGCCAAGGTTCCCGATCCTGAATTTGAAGGACAAACCAAAACCCGATTAGGAAATCCAGAAGTTCGGGGAATTGTTGACTCCTTGGTGGGGGAAGGTTTAACCGAGTATTTGGAATTTAATCCAGGAATTGCCGATGCGGTAATTGAGAAGGCTATTCAAGCATTTAAAGCCGCAGAAGCCGCTCGACGAGCACGGGATTTAGTCCGTCGGAAATCGGTCTTAGAATCCTCTCCATTACCAGGTAAATTAGCGGACTGTAGTACCCGAGATCCCCATGAATCCGAGATTTTCTTAGTTGAAGGGGACAGCGCCGGGGGCTGTTGGTTTAGTTTTACTTATATATCACTAGCTGATGGATTAGAAAAAACTATCAAAGAAATTGTTGATGAGCAGGCTGAGGGGAAGGAGCATTTTTGCTACACCATTAATCAAAGTGGCAATATCGCCATTGAACGGATCACCAATGCACGACTAACGAAGAAAAATGCCCAAGTCGTGAAATTAACTTTAGATAATGGAGAAACCCTGATTTGTACTCCCGATCACCCGTTTATGTTGCGCGATCGCACCTATAAAGCAGCAGCAGAATTAACCCCAGAAGATTCCTTAATGCCGTTTCATCGCAAAATTTCTCAGAAAGGGATAGATGGAGGATTAAACGGTTATGAAATGGTTTGGAACCCCGGTTATGATAAATGGATTTATACCCATTTATTAGCCGATTTTTATAACTTAAAACTGGGGGTTTATCAAGCATCTGAGGGCAATCATCGTCACCATGTTGATTTTCATAAACTCAACAATAATCCCACCAATATCAAACGCTTACCAGCAGAAGAACATTTAGCCTTACATCGCGCTAATTTGGAAAAAACCTTACATCGTCCTGATGTGATTGAAAAAAGCCGTCAAGTCCATCAAAGTGAAGAATTCCGAGCATTTATGAAGCAACGAATGATGCACCCTCAAACCCGACAAATCCTGTCAGAACAGGCTAAAGCACAATGGGAAAATGAGGAATATAAAGCTTATATGGCGGAGAAATGGCGAGAGTTTTATGAAAGTAATGAGGAGTATCGCCAAGAAAATAATGAAATGTTATATCAGGCGCAACAAGAATATTGGAGTCATGAAGAAAATCGCCTAAAACAATCAGAACGGGTGCGTCAACAGTTTGCAGATAACCCGGAATTACGAGAAGCTTATTCTGAAGCAGCGAAAAAACAATGGGAAGATGAAGATCTTTTGGAATGGCGACGGGAAAAAACGAAGGAACAATGGACAAGAGATTTTCGTAAAAAACGCCGTCAAGCATTAGATAAAACCTATTATGCCAAAACACTGGCTGCGCTGTATAAAGTCTATTCCCATTATGGGTATATGGACGTTGACAAGTACGAAGATTATCGCAAACGTCAAAAAGATAACAGTATATTGACGTTTAAAACTTTTTGCGATCGCTATTTTGAAGGAGATGAAGTTGCCACCAGAACTGCCATTCGTAACTACAATCATCGGGTAGTTTCTATTGAATGGTTAGAAGAACGCCATGATGTTTATGATATTGAAGTTCCCCATAGTCATAACTTCGCATTATCGGCGGGTATATTTGTGCATAATAGTGCCAAACAAGGACGCGATCGCCGTACCCAAGCGATTCTTCCTTTACGCGGAAAAATCCTCAATATTGAGAAAACCGA
>DMPJ01000530.1:4266-6441 GCA_003456035.1 Planktothrix sp. UBA8402 | reverse complement strand
TAAAACAACATAATTGGAATTAGAAAACCAATAAAAGTGATCATGAACACTAAAGCACTAGGGGAAGCAGCAGCTTGATAAATGGTGATAGAAGGGGGAATAATATAGGGAAAAACTATTAATCCCAAACCAATAAACGTGATCAAAAAGATTAAAATAGTCCAAATAAAAGGTGTTGTTTCCTCCCGTTGCTTCAGACTTTTTAATAGCAACCCCACAAAAAGAAGACCTAAAATCGGAATCACCGCAAACACATAGATTTCTGGCTGATGAAACAACTTAGTTCGGATATTTTCAGAAACAAAAGGCGTTGTAATCGTGATTAAAATTGCACCAACTAATGTTGTTAAAGCCGCCAGTTTAGCGGTGCGATAATGGATTATTTGTAACTCTCCTTCAGTCTTCATGATTAAATAGGTAGAGCCAATTAAAACATAACCTTGAATTAAAGTTAGCGCCACCAATAGCGAGCGCCAATCTAACCAATCCCACATTCCCCCAGTAAAATGTCCAAGCTCGTCTACCGCAATCCCTTGTAAAACTCCTCCTAATGCAAATCCCTGAGAAAGTGCCGCCAAAAAACTCCCCGCCCCAAAAGCAAAATTCCAGACTAATTTATTCTCCGCGTGTTCTCGAAACTCAAAAGCAACCGCCCGAAAAATCAATCCAAAAATCATCCCAAAAATGGGAATATAAAGAGCATTTAGGATGGTAGCATAAGCTAAAGGAAACGCCCCAAATAAAGCACCCCCCATTAACACTAACCAAGTTTCATTTGCATCCCAAACATTGCCTAAACTGGTCATTAAAATACTGCGACGTTGTTCATCAGAACTGGTGAGAGATAAAATCCCCACACCTAAATCAAACCCATCCAACATCACATATAAAAGTAGGAACAAGGCTAGAATTACAAACCAAACCTGATCCAAAAAATGTGTTAAACTCTCCATCATTCTCCTATTGTTTTGTTGAGTTTATAAGGGGCGACTATCAGGGATATGGGTAGCTGGAGTTGTCTCTAATACCAGTTTTTCTTCCCCAGGAATTGAGAGTTCTAAATTCGGCCCATGGCGAATAATTTTACTGCCAAAATAGAGGGCAGAAATTAATAAAATTGTGTAAATTGTTGTAAATACTAATAACGAGCCTAAAACCTCTCCTGGCGGTAAATGAGACGCTGCATCAACGGTGCGAATTTGCCCATAAACCGTCCAGGGTTGTCGTCCCACACAACGCACAATCCAACCCGATTCAACTGCAATATATCCCAAAGGAGCGGCGAACAACCAAGCGCGTAATAACCAACGTTGTTGAGAAATTTCTGAAGCTGATAATTTTCCTCGCCACCATTGCAATACAGTGACTAGCATTAAACCTGCTAAAAAGAAACCAATTCCACTCATAATCCGAAAGGCATAATAAATCAATCCCACCATCCGAGGACGGTCTTCAGGTTTCCAATATTTCAGACCTAAAACTGGTTCAGAGAGTTCTTTTTTAAACTCTAATACATATCCTAAACCGTTGGGGATTGACAATTCCCAATCATTTTTTTGGGCTTTTTCATTCGGGAAGGCTAACAGCGTCCAATCAGCAGTTTCTCCGGCGGGAGTCGTTTCCCATTTTGCTTCTATTGCTGCTAATTTAGTCGGTTGATAATGATAGACTTGTTCAGCACTTAAATGACCAATATAAATTTGTAGGGGAGTGACCGCAATCGCCGCCGCTAAGACAATTTTGAAAGACTTAGCAAAAAAAGCCGGATGGCGTTGATTCAGGATATACCAAGCACTAATTCCACCAATTACAAATAGGGAGGTTTCTAGGGTAGCGAAAAACATATGGAGAAAACTTTTCGCCATAAATGGATTTAGAATGGCTTGAAAGTAGTCATTAACGATAAATTTTCCATTAACTAATTCTGTCCCCGATGGCGTTTGTAACCAGGAATTGGCGGTTAAAATCCAGAAGGTAGAAAGATTCGCCCCAAATGCTACCATGATAGTTGCTAGGTAATGAATACCGGGATTAACTCGCTCCCAGCCAAATAGCATAATTCCTAAAAATCCGGCTTCTAGCATGAACGCCATCGAGCCTTCAAAGCCTAAAATACTACCAAAAAAATCTCCGACGGCTTCTGAAAAGGGCGCCCAGTTTGTGCCGAATTGAAAT
>DMPJ01000530.1:3907-4249 GCA_003456035.1 Planktothrix sp. UBA8402 | reverse complement strand
TGATAATAATAGTCTCGATTGCGAGTTTTTAGCCACAATCCTTCGACAATCACTAAATAAATTGCCATTCCGGTTGTGATCACAGGCCATAGCATATGAAAAATTGCCGTCAAGGCAAATTGAATCCGTGACAAAACCACGGTATCAGACAAAAATTCCATGTTTATCTCTATCAGTTCATCGACGATTAATTTAACATGATTCGAGTTTTTAAAGTTAGTTTCACTGGAATTTCTTAATGTTTTATTATTTGACGTCTTGTCAAATATTGTTGATAAAAATTTAGTTCTATTTTAACACATTTAGCAACTTGTCATAATCTTGCTCTATCTGTTTATCCCA
>DMPJ01000530.1:0-3862 GCA_003456035.1 Planktothrix sp. UBA8402 | reverse complement strand
TTGACATAGCCAGTTGTACCTCTGTGCCTAGAAAGTTAAGATGCTTTATTGATTTTCTCAAAGATGAACTTGCAACTTTATTCAGTTAGTGTAGTTTAGGATGGGAGATAACGATAAAGTTGTGTGGCGGCCGATAAGCTCGAAGATAACCTCTGTTCCGTCCGCACCAACGTATTGTTGGGCTGTGCTGCTACATAACGCTAACTGGGTAAGCACGAATGGCTGAATCTACTGTCACAATTGTTAGAGCATTTTGTAAAGCTTGACAGATCAGCATTCTGTCAAATGGATCACGGTGTAATAGTGGCAGTTTAGCCAGTTGGATCACACTACTTTCATCAAGAGCAAGACTGGCAATTTGATGAAGATCGCGCTGTTTAGGTAAATATGTTTCGGGCGGCTCCGGCAGAGGTAGCTTGCCCAACTGGTACTTGACAATTGCTTCCCAGATTGAAACTGCACTCAGATAGACCTCATTGTCTGGATCACGAATTGAATCCCGAACATTCGTTAACAACTGGGTATCGCCACTGATGAACCATAAAAAGATGTGCGTATCTAGCAGAATCTTCATTTGCCCTCGAATGCACTGAGCAGATCTTCTGGCAAAGGAGCATCGAAATCATTTGGAACAGTAAACTCCCCTGCACACAAACCAAATGGTCGTAACTGCTTACTACTGGCAATAGGTCTAATTTCAGCGATCGCCTGATCAGATGGAATGGTTTCACCTTCCCCTATCTCCTGACGCACCATTGCCGCCATCTGATCCCATTGCTCGTCTGTCGTGGTAGCGAAACGATTTTCCCATTTTTGCTCGTCTTGCAATTCTGCCAAAAATCGAGCAGCGATCGCATCCTGTTGATCGGGTGGAAGTTTTTCAATTTGAGCAATCGCTTGTCGAAGTAGTTCAGTCATAGCTTAACAACGGTAAACACTCAGTATTGCCAAAACTTCCGGGTTGTATAGTGCATCAAATTTCTCGGCAATGACCCGCTTCCAACTCAGCGATCGCTTCCTGAGCAAGTGCCTCTAATTTACCGTCTTCAATATCTTGCTCTATCTGTTTATCCCAGTGTTCATAGTCTAAATCAAGGAACCATAACCTTAACTGCTCAAACTCACTGGATGGCAATGAAAGAATTGCTGCTTCAATTTGCTCAAGATTTGACATAGCCAGTTGTACCTCTGTGCCTACCAAGTTAAGATGCTTTATTGATTGTCTCAAGGATGAACTTGCAACTCCTACGACTAACCCATAAATTTGAATTGCTCATGGAGAAAATCACAAAATATATAAATAGTTTTTATATCTGAGGACTTTCAATATCGATCCATGTTCTAAATTAGACAGGTGATCGGGCAAGGAAGGCACTATAATCCCATATACTTCAGCGTATGAGTCTTGGGACATCTTGAACTCAATACGCCAATCTCTATCAGAGTCTTCTTTCACGCTAAAGACCCAAGCATCAACTACCTCACCTCCATGTTGAATGATGTAAGAGGCTCTGCGTTTTGCCCATAGTCTTTCAATCAATTTGAACAGAACAGGATTGAAGAAAACTGAAAGCAAATTTAGTGCTGCTAAACCGCCGATTGCAGATCCAGTAAATCGGATTAGTCTAGCAATCTGAGGTAAACCCCAGATGTTTATTGCCTTTTCCAATTCAATAAAAAATCCCGGAACTAAAATAAGTGGAATGAAGATTATGCCAAGCAACCATGAAAGTGGCATTTGAAAAGCTCTGTAAGCACCATCTACAATCATTAGGCATTCTGGTAAATGGGACTCCCCAAAAATAAATGCTTGATTTTGAGGATAGAACAGTGTGAAAGAGTTAGATTTGTGAATCATATATGTCACATCATTTTTCAGGGATTGGTTTACATCAGTGTTCTTAGATTAATCAACTAAATCGGGAACAGCGCTAAGGTTGACAGGGATCTTCAGCATTTTCAAGGCTTTAACAAACAAAAATGGGTTATCAATGTGCTGAATATAGACGCATTGTTCAGTCCAAAAAAAATCTTTTTTAAATTCTGGTTTGAATTCGATCTGAAATGCGTCATCTTCAGAACTAAGGTAGAACTTGACTTCCTTGATTTTAGAAATAGGAAAGTTTCGATTGCATATTAATTTCGAGTTGAACACAGCATCTTTCAGTTGAGTTTACAAGGGCAAGTACAGGACGATGCCTTTCCACTCATCTTGTTCACTACAATCAATCAGTAGTAGCAATTCATCGATTACCTGCCTAACCGACATCCGATCATTGATCACAAATAGCCCCGACATTTGCTGTCCCTGAGATAACCGCTCATAAGCAAAGTCTGGCATTGTTGCCCGATCATGAGTTAAGAGAATGCGCCCATTGCTTGTGGCCCAATCTAGAATTTCTGGATCATCCACTTTTCGCAACCCAACATCCTGAACACGCAATAAGTCAAGATCGGGTTGACGAAGAAACAATCCCCGCACGATATCGCCATTAAAATTTTCATCACTCAGCAACCTCAACATAACAAAGCTTAGGGAGTTTGTTGTGCTAAAAGTCTGGATCGAATTAGACTCAGATCAGGCTGAATTTCTGAAAATCGTTGATGAACGGATTCTGCTAACTGTTCGCGCTCGTTCAAATAGGATTCTATTTCTTGCTGATGCCGAAGATAATAACCAATTGTGATGTAAACGTCAGACAGAGAAAGCGTTGAGTATCTTTGCACAATGGTTTCTGGAGAAGCACCATCCTGGAATCCTCGGATCACCAGTTCCAGGAGAACCCTTGAGTTACCAACCCGAATTGCTCCTGTTTCATCTTTTCTAAGTGGTGGGGATTCGCACTCCAAGACAAGACTCACAATTTTATCTCCATTAGGGACTACTATAGCAGGCTTTAAGTCAAAAGTATTAGTCCTAATTATACCTACTAATCCTCTGTCGTTACGATATACGGAAAACTTCTGCATAAAACTCCCGAAATTGTATGTCCTAACCGCGCCAAAGCGGTTGCTATAATTCTGGATTGATGTCAATAATCCTATGGCGATATTTTGTTGTGCTTAAGCGCATCCTAGAGAGCCCTGAAGGGCTCACTACTAGGGTGTGGCAATTGTCCTTAATCGTCTGGCGCTTCACCAATCACTGGTTGCGAGGAATGCCGAACATGAAGAATACGAACTGTAGATGTCTCTTCCAAAACAGTAAACAAGATTCGATAAGAATTACGCCTTTGCCCATAGAGAAGTTGCCGAATTTCCTGGCTAAAATACTCATTTTCTCTGGCAAGTGTACACCGCTTTGGCATCGTCGATAAAGATTCAATTACCTTGAGTAGTCCGCTATACCATTGACTCGCTTGAGCAAGAGACGTGACCTGCGATAAACGCAGAAACGCGCCCAGAGCTTCTGCTTCCGCTACACTTGAAATCTCAACGCGGTATGTCATGCTGGCAAGTTGTACTTACGACGCTGTTCATCAGCAAATTCACTGAAAGAGCGGGAATTTCCTGCCTTAAAATCATCCAACCCTTGCTGAATACCTTTTATGGCTTCCTCCGAATCCTGTGCTTCCCACTTGAGGATATTTGCTAAAAGATTGGCAGCAACTACGTTGATATCCTGCCCATCAAGGGCCGCTTTCTTGCGTAATTGTTCTTCTAATTCTGGAGATAGGTTAATCACAATCGTCATCAGATTATTTCCTAAAGCATTCGCTCCTCACCCATTATTTTAACAGGACTGCAAGAAATAAGCATCTTCGAGGCTAAATGAAGTTACAACTCGAAGATCGTTACTATAATTCGGGATTGATGTCAATAATCCTATGGGGATATTTTGTTGTGCTTAAGCGCATCCTAG
>DMPJ01000499.1:2518-5165 GCA_003456035.1 Planktothrix sp. UBA8402 | reverse complement strand
GGAATTTCTAACCAAATTGTTGAAATTACCATTGCTAAAGTTTTACCGACAATTCATCCTGAATTAGAAGATTACTTACATTATCAAGTCACCAAATCTATTCAACAATCTCCGATTTATAAAGGATTAAATAAAATTCCTTTTGTTAGACATCTTCCTCAACAAGTTGCTGATAGTTTGGTTAAAAAAATTGCGATCGCTATTTCAGAAAATCCTAAAAAATCTCTGNNCTGATTTCATCGCCATGCAGTTACAAAAACGCTTAACACGACAGTTTGTAGATACATTAAGAATAGAATTACAAAAAGAACAAATTGTTGATGATGCTGAGTTAATTTTAGTCAATTGGTTAGAAGGTTTAAAATCAAACCAAGTTAAAGATTTAGAAGCAAAACAGATAATTAAAACGGCTAATATCGAAGAAAATAAACAGATTTCTCCTAGTCCAGATTGAAGGATTGTATTAATAATTTTTTACATTGAGGAGGTGCGTGCGATCAGCTTACACATCCTACGGCTTTTTGGGTTTAATTTTTATTAATTAATATGAAGTAAAATTTTAAAGCTGGACAAGTTTGACGGCCTGTCTTTTGACAAGGGGAAAACCATTTTGCACCATAGAATAATTGATTAAATTTCCTCAGAGGAGAATATTGATGAAAAAGTTAATCTCAGCCTTGTTAATCATTGCCGTATCTGTTTTAAGTTTTGTTCCTAATGCCTTCGCCGCCGATTTAGCACACGGGGCTAAAATATTTTCAGCAAATTGTGCATCTTGTCACGTTGGGGGTAAAAACTCAGTTAATCCTGCAAAAACTTTGCAAAAAGCCGATCTCGAAAAATATGGGATGTATGATGTTGAGGCAATTAAAACCCAAGTTATAAAAGGGAAAGCTGCAATGCCAAAGTTCTTGGGCCGTTTAAAAGAGGGAGATATTGATGATGTTGTAGCTTATGTATTAGCTCAAGCAGATAACGATTGGAAAAAGTAATCTAAATTAACCCTAGATTTTAATACAGTTAAACCTCTTAAGCTCTCTAATTAATTAGAGTTTTGGGAGGTTTTCTGTTTTGTGGCATTAAGTTAATAAATTAGGAAAACTTGATTTTGGTTCAAAAAATCTATTACACTAACTAATTAGTAGTATTTCTATTTATTTCTTATGGCCTCTTTGCCTAATTATCGTCCTCGGCAACTTTCTCTAGGCCCTTTAGAAACTGAAATCCTAGAGATAGTCTGGGAATTCGGTGTCACAACAGTTAAAGACGTCCATGAACGGATTTTATCTGACCCAAATCGAGAATTAGCCTATACTTCAGTCACAACGGTATTGCGTCGTTTAACAGATAAGGGTTGGTTAACTTGTAATAAACAAGAACGGGCTTTTTATTGGCAACCTTTACTAACCCGTGAACAAGCCCAAGCAATTTTAGCTTACGATCGTTTAAATCGGTTTTTAGCTATCAGTAATGCAGATATAGTTGCTTCTTTTGCTGATAGTTTAGATACCGCCAGTTTAGATCAAATTGATGCCATTGCCTCCCGCTTAGATGCTATTCGACGCCAACGGTAAAAACAACCATAATGCACTTTATAGCAAGAGGCAATAGGGAATAGGGAATAGGGAATGGGCAATAGGTAAATACTTACTGTGAGAAGCTTTTAGCTTTCAAGAATGTCCTAACAGATGCGGCAACTGCTTTATACCAAGAAACTATGGCAAGAATTACTATTATTAAGAGATTTGGGGATTTGAGTTTGTTGGCGATAGCGATAATAGGCCGCACAAGCACCTTCCGAAGAAACCATGGGCGCCCCTAACGGATGTTCGGGAGTACAACGGGTTGCAAAAACCGGACATTCATGGGGTTTTTTAATCCCTTGGAGAATTTCACCACTAATGCAGTCTTGACATGGGCAAGAAACGGGAACTAACTGTTGAGAATTAAACCGTTTTTGAGCATCAAAATTAATATATTTTTGTTTAATTCCTAACCCACTTTGCGGAATTTCTCCCAACCCTCGCCATTCACGCGGTACAATTTCAAATACTTCTTTAATTATCGTTTTAGCGGTTTCATTTCCTTCTCGACGCACGGAACGATTATATTGATTTTCTAATTTATATTCTCCCTTTTCCAGTTGTTGAATACATAAATAAATTCCTTGTAAAATATCAATAGGCTCAAACCCTGCTACAACAATCGGAATTTGATATTTGTTAACAATAGGTTCATATTCAGTATATCCCATAACGGTGCAAACATGACCTGCGGCTAAAAACCCTTGCACTTGACAATTAGGACTCGATAATAGAGCTTCCATCGCCGGAGGAACCAGAACATGAGATACTAAAAGGGAGAAGTTATTAATATTTTGTTGGTGGGCTTGATAGACTGCCATTGCCGTTATTGGGGCGGTAGTTTCAAAGCCAACGGCGAAGAAAATTACCTGTTTGGTTGGGTTTTGTTGGGCAATTTTTAAACAATCTAAGGGATTATAAATAATTCTGATATCTCCCCCAGTAGCTTTAACACTTAATAGGTCTTTTTCACTTCCGGGAACCCTCAACATATCTCCAAAGGAACAAAGAATAATATTAGGTAAAGATCCTAGGGCAATAGCTTGATCAATAATATTAATATC
>DMPJ01000499.1:139-2507 GCA_003456035.1 Planktothrix sp. UBA8402 | reverse complement strand
CCATATTTAACAATAGAATGGGTTTGTCCTCCACAAATTTCCATAATTTTCCAGGGTTTTGTGGTGATTGATGCGATCGCTTTTGCATAATCTTGAGCGAGTTTTCCGTCCCGATATTCGTCAACAAATTTCATAGTATTTTTTATAACAAATCAATCAATTATCGTTATATTAACACTTGTTCCCTGGCTCTGCCACGGAATTAAAGCTAACATCTTTGCAAATACAGATAATCCTGATTTTCGATGCACTTGCGGAGTTCTTGTAAGATTTTTAAGCGGTATGTCGCCTGTTGATACTCCTGTTTCGAGGGAGAATCTCCAAGTTGAGTTAGCACTTGATCACTTTCTTGGGTGATCACATCTCGAAAAAAATTCTTGAACTTTTTGCGAGTATCTTTCCCTAACTTAACCAAAGGCAGTTTTTCTACTTCTCCATCGATCTCCATTTTTCGCAATACCGACTTCCCAATTTTAGAGAATTCAGATTTTGCTAACCATTGATAAATTTCTTCTGAAACATCAACAGAATAAGATAACTCACCATTAGCAGGATAGAACACAATATTTAACATTATCTTTCCTCCTCTACTTCGGATTCCATAAACTCGCTTTCAGGGACTTCTGCATAGGCAATATTAGCATTATCTAATAATTTTTTAGCTGGGGATGTAATTTTACCACCACATACAACACCAATTATAGAACCTTTTTCAATCATTTTCTGTGCATCTCCTTTAGTTACTCTTTGTCCCTTAATTTCAATATGAGGTTGTTCTGACTCGTTCATGATTTAATATTGTTTGAAGAATTAAATTACTGTTTTTTTAGATTAATTAGACTTGTTCTGCATTTGATTAATAATTTCCTTAACCCTTGGGGAATCTTCAGGGTTAACAATCAAAATATCGCCTTTCGGATCATTTTTAGTTGTTTCTTGACAATTTATTCCTTCTTCTTTTAACTTTTTTATAACAAATCTCTTTAAGTTTCTATGTTTAATATATATTTCTATCATTCTATCTTCATCGGACATAAAATCAGACATTTAAGACCCCCTTTAGTGTTTTATCTAAATTTTAAAGACGGTCGAATTCTCGATTAAACATGGACAAAAGCAGTTTTAGATGTAACTCTAACCTCAAAACAGCATTCCCCGGCCGAAACCAGGGAATAAGGGAGAAGATATTAACCGCCAACGGTTATTGGCTGTCCATCTGCGTCTAATAGCGCTCGTTTCGGGCCGTGAATCGGATCTTCAACAATAATAGTTTGATCTCGACTTGCACCTAACGAAACAATCGCGATCGGAACTTTCATTAATTCTGCCAAAAATTTCAAATAATCTAACGCTGCTTGCGGTAAATTTTCTAATTTCCGACAGTCTGCGGTTGATTCTTTCCAACCCGGAAGTGTTTCATAAATGGGTTCACACCGGGCAAAAGTTCGGGCGCTACTGGGGAAATGTTCGCAGCGTTCGCCATCAATATCGTAGGCGATGCAAACTTTAATTTCATCTAACCCATCCAAAACATCTAGTTTAGTAATCGCTAAACAGTCTAAACCGTTAATTCTGACTGCATAACGGCCAATCACCGCATCGAACCAACCGCAACGGCGTTGACGTCCGGTGGTTGTCCCGAATTCTGCACCGCGATCGCACAATATTTGGCCAATACCATCCACCATTTCCGTCGGGAATGGCCCCTCACCGACCCGGGTAGTATAGGCCTTTGCTACCCCAATTACCCGATCAATCATCGTCGGGCCAACTCCCGTACCCACACAGGCGCCACCCGCAACCGGGTTAGAGGAGGTAACATAGGGATACGTCCCATGATCCAAATCTAGCAGTGTTCCCTGCGCCCCTTCAAATAAAATATTCCGTCGATCCTGTATCGCCGCGTAGATTTTAAGTGACGCATCGACGACATGGGGACGCAAGCGTTCTGCATATTGCAGATATTCCGCAATCACCGCTTCCGGGTCAAGGGGCGGGAGATTATACAGTTTTTCGAGAATAACGTTTTTATTGCTAATCGTCCAGCGCAATTGTTCGGGTAAACTCTCGGTTTCCATCAAATCAATGATCCGAATACCCGTGCGTTCAGACTTATCGGCGTAGGTCGGGCCAATTCCCCGGCCCGTTGTCCCAATCTTTTGAGATCCCCGTTGTTCTTCCGATGCTTGATCCAAGAGGCGATGGTAGGGCATCGTAACATGGGCCGTCTGGGAAATCATCAAATTTTTGGTGGAAATCTTCAGCGACTCCAGTTGATCCAGTTCTTCGATTAAAATTTTGGGATCAATTACGGTTCCTGAACCGATAATGCACTCGGTATCGGGATATAAGATGCCTGAAGGAATCA
>DMPJ01000499.1:0-132 GCA_003456035.1 Planktothrix sp. UBA8402 | reverse complement strand
TGCAGTTTGAAGGTTTGATTGTCAACTACAACTGTGTGACCTGCATTTACGCCACCTTGGTAGCGGACAACTACATCTGCTGAACCACTGAGCAGATCTGTGATTTTGCCCTTTCCTTCATCGCCCCACTGG
>DMPJ01000241.1 GCA_003456035.1 Planktothrix sp. UBA8402 | reverse complement strand
TTATCACGTTTAACTCCAAAGATATTTTCACTGGCTTGATTCCAGAGGACGAATTGAAAATTATCATCAATATTTTTAACATATATGGCTAAGGGAATATTGTCAATAATTGTATTTAAAAATTGTTGGGATTCGGCGAGTTTCTGATCTATTTTTCTCCGTTCAGTGATATCATTAAAAGTGCAAACAATTCGTTCTAATTCTCCTGCTGGATTCAACTGAGGATCGATATTTAATAATAACCAAGCACCGGGTTGGGGGGATGTCTCTTGAGCAATGCCAAGAATTAAGTTGTGGATGGGTTTACCTTGCTCAATCGCTTGTTGAATCGGCTTCATTTTTTCTGTTAAAGCCTTGCTTTCTTCGTCGAAGAACTTCCAAGGAAGCAAAGATATATTTTTTCCCTTTAATTCTGGTTCAGTTTGTAATAATAAATCTTGAGCGACTTTGTTACTTAAAATAATCTTCCCTTCTGGAGATAAAAGTAATACTCCTACGGGCATTTCTCGAATTAGGGAACGAAAGCTATTTTCACTTTGTTCTAGGGAATTTTGATAAACTAATTGACTGGTATAACGTTGATCAAAAATAGACGTTACTAAGGTTCCTAATAGTAGGATTAAAGTGACAATACCAATCTGCACCGCTAACCCGGAATTAGCATTGGTTTCGATGAAGTTTAGGGGAACAGAATGCTGTTCGACCATAGACATCGCCCAGATTCCGGTGTAGTGCATTCCACCAATGGCAATTCCCATCACCACTGCACTGCCAACCTTCCAGAGATTAAACCCTGATGAAGTGGAATTTCTTAGATAAAATGCTAACCCCAAAGCCACCACTGAGGCAATAATTGCGATCGCTACCGAAACCAAAACTCGCCATAAATTGTATTCCATCATCACCCCAGAAACGGTCATTCCTGCCATTCCCAGATAGTGCATTGAGGCGATCGCTAATCCCATGACCACACCGCCAAAAAACACTCCTAAACTCAGTTTCGGTCGACTGAATAATAATAAAGCTAGTCCCGAGGCGATGATGGCCACTCCCCAGGAGAGCAGGGTAATGGCAATATTGTAGGTAACGGGGAGGGGGAGTTGGAGGGCCAACATTCCGATAAAGTGCATTGACCAAATCCCTGTTCCCATGGCAACAGCACCCCCTAACGTCCACAGCAGGCGACTTTTAGCTGATGATTGGGGGGTGACTCGTGTGGCTAGGTCTAAAGCGGTATAGGAGGCAATCACCGCGATTAAAAATGAAAAAGCAACTAAAGAAGGTTGATAACGGCTTTGAATTACCGTCATGGCGATTAATGATTCCATATTTTAGTTGTTGAATTTTTGATTAAAAACCAGCGGTTGATGATCAACAGTTAAGTATCAATTTAAAGGTTATTCGTTTAAATGGCAAGTTGGAAAGGCAATTGTTTCCTATTGTTGAGAATGGGTTAGGGGAATCGGCAATTGAGACCCAGGATCAAAAGCCAATAAATTAGGAAATATCGGGGGAAAACCGAGAAGAAAATCCATACACAGAGCCTTAACTGAAGATAAAACAATTGCCGTTCTCAATAAAACGGATCTACAATAGAAACAGTTAACAAGCCGAGAGGTTATCTCACTATGCCTCAAACGATTAAAGAGCAACCCAGTGGGTTATATATTCAAACCCCTGACCAACAACCGATCGCCTTTCCCCTCAAACATACGAATGTTAGTGCTAAAATTGCGGGGAATCTGTCACGGGTGGAAGTTACCCAGAGTTTTGAAAATCCCTTTACTACCACCTTAGAAGCGGTTTATATTTTCCCTTTACCCGATGAAGCCGCCGTTGACGAAATGTTAATTAAAATTGGCGATCGCACTCTTAAAGGTAACATTAAAAAACGCGAAGAAGCCCAACAAATTTATGAACAGGCGAAACAACAAGGACGCACTGCTGGATTATTAGAACAAGAACGGGATAATATTTTTACTCAATCTTTGGCTAATATTAAACCCGGTGAACAAATTGATGTGATTATTAGTTATTCGGATAGCTTGAAATTTACCGGGGGAAACTATGAATTTGTGTTTCCGATGGTGGTTGGCCCCCGTTATATTCCGGGGGTTGGTATTGAAGATCCCAGTGGTGGGGGGACTGCGGTTGCACCCCTAAGCCAAAATCAAGATACGGATTTAGTCCCCGATGCTTCTCGTTTAAATGCGCCAATTTTGCCGGAGGGGATGCGATCGCGCCATGATATTAATATAACGGTTGAAATTGATGCGGGTGTGCCGATTCAGAAGATTAATTCTCCCTCCCATCAACTTCAGATTGACCATACCGGACAAAATGCCCGCATCACCTTAGCAGAGGGGGATACCATCCCCAATAAAGACTTGATATTGCGGTATCAGGTGGCCGGGAAACAAACCCAAACAACGGTTTTAACCCAATCCGATGAACGGGGGGGACATTTTGCGGTTTATTTGATTCCGGCGATTGAGTATGCTGCGGATCAAATTGTTCCGAAAGATGTGGTTTTTCTGATCGATACTTCGGGTTCTCAAGACGGTATGCCACTGATGCAATGTCAGGAATTGATGCGACAGTTTATTAATGGCTTGAATCCTGACGACACCTTTAGTATTATTGATTTTGCCAA
>DMPJ01000540.1:6032-6226 GCA_003456035.1 Planktothrix sp. UBA8402 | reverse complement strand
TTACAACTGTTAGACTGGATGGGATTAAGTCCCCTCGCTCCTTGGCATTATTTAACCTATCACAAAGAATTTTATTTTGATGTCGATCCCCTGCTAAAATTAGGCTGGAAACCTAAATATTCTAACGATGAAATGTTCCGAGAAAGTTATGATTGGTTCAAAAATAACTATAATCAACTGCAAGCGGAAAAAGC
>DMPJ01000540.1:0-5971 GCA_003456035.1 Planktothrix sp. UBA8402 | reverse complement strand
ACGCTCGCACTACAGGGGTTTTACGATTTCTGAATCACCAATTTAGATGGGCGCGCAGCTTAACATTTTAAGAATAATTAAATCCCCTATTCTAATAACAAACCGTGAACAATATCAACTCAATTAACTGGATATCATGGAGTTTAGTTTTAATCGCCGCTATTAATAGCGGAATTGGCAATTTATTACTGAAAAAATCTCGAATAGAAGCCGCCGATCCGGGTTTATTAACCCTGTTATTATCTCCCTGGTTTCTGGCAGCAATTTTAGTCTATGGAATTAATTTAATTGTTTTTGCCAAAGCTCTTGATAGTTTACCTGTTTCTGTTGCTTATCCAGTATTTGCTGCCATTGGTTTTAGCTTAGTTGCCTTGATAGGAAACCTATTTTTAGGAGAGCGTTTTGGCTTAAATCAAATCATAGGATTAAGTTTAATTATTACTGGAATTATTATTATGTCTCGTTAAAATATTAACATTTTTTTTAGGAACTTGCAATTATTATGGAAAAACCAGAACAAGACCATTATTTGAGTGATTCTAAATCTATATTAGAAACCAGTGATAATTCAACTGATCCCATATTTGTCACGGTTAAATCCTCAAATTTGCCCCCGGTAATTAAACTGCTTCGTCCCCACCAATGGACAAAAAATCTATTCTGTTTAGCGGGACTTTTGTTTGGGGGGAGACTGTTACAAACCCAGGCAATTCTGTTATCAATATTAACGGTAATTTTTTTCTCGTTAATGGCATCGGCAATTTATATTTTCAATGATATTCAAGATCGAAAATGCGATCGCCTGCATCCCAAAAAAAAGTATCGTCCGATTGCCAGTGGTCAAGTTTCAATTAAAATCGGATTAGCGATCGCATTCTGCTTAACAACGGTTTCCCTTTTGGGTGCTTATAGCTTAGGAATAGCCACATTTATTTGTATTTTACTCTACGCTATTAACAATATTATTTATTGTCTAAAACTCAAAAATTTAGCCTTATTTGATGTTAGTTGTATTGCCTTTGGTTTTGTTCTCAGACTATTAGCGGGAATTTATGCTTTAGGAGATATGCCAACGGCTTGGATTGTTTTATGTACGTTTTTTCTAACTCTATTTTTAGGATTTTCTAAACGGCGTTCAGAACTTTTGTCTTTATTACATCTTCAAACCAATCAAGAGAATTTTTATCCTGAAACATCCCTACAGCCCGATCTAAAATCAGCCAATTCAGAACCATCTTATTTACATTTATTCTATCAACGGGGAAGCAAAAACCAACAACGTCCGGTTTTGTCTGAATATACCTTACCCTATCTGGATTCTCTCCTGAATAGCACCGCAACCATGACGATTATGTGCTACGCTTTATTTACAATACAATCGGGTAAAAATCCCTCTTTAGTGATTACAGTTCCGATAGTTTATTATGCGGTGATGCACTATAAATGGTTAGTTACGGTTTTAGCAGATGGGGAAGAACCCAGCCAGATTTTAATTCAAGATCCGACAATTAAATTGAGTTTAATGATCTGGCTAATTTCTTATTTAGTAATTATATATTTTAATATTAATTTATTTGATTAATTCGTTATTAATCATTTATGATTTAATTAGAGTAGATTAGTTAGAACCTTTAGGACGTAGACAATGGTATCTCCCGACTCGTCATCATCGACCTTAGAACCCATCAAAACTTGGCACACCCTTGATGCTGAGAAAGTTCTCAAAGTCTTGGACAGCAACCCCGAAACCGGGTTAACCGCAGAACAGGTAACTCAACGTCAGCAACAGTATGGTCTGAATGAATTAAAAGAAGCTCCTGGTCGCAGTACCTTGGAGATTTTATGGGATCAGTTCACGAATATTATGCTCGTGATGCTGATTGCCGTGGCCATTGTATCCGCCGTGATTGATTTTCGCAAAGGAAACTTCCCCAAGGACGCCGTTGCTATTTTTTCGATTGTGATTTTGAATGGGATGTTGGGCTATTTCCAAGAAAGCCGAGCAGAACAGGCTCTAGCCGCCCTGAAACGAATGTCTTCCCCCAGAGTTCGGGTGGTGCGCGAGGGCAAAATGCAAGAACTGGCAGCGAAAGAACTGGTTCCGGGGGATATCATGTTTCTGGAGGCTGGAGTCCAAATTCCCACCGATGGTCGCCTAGTTGAAGCCCAAAATTTACAAGTGCGCGAAGCGGCTTTAACCGGGGAAGCAGAAGCAGTGATTAAAAAACCCAGTGTGGAGTTGACTGAAGATGCTCCCCTAGGCGATCGCCTTAATATGGTATTCATGGGGACGGAAGTGATCCAGGGACGGGGACAAGTGATCGTCACCAATACGGGGATGACCACGGAACTCGGACGCATCGCCGAAATGATCCAGGGGGTAGAAACGGAACCGACTCCCCTCCAACAACGGATGACCCAGTTAGGGAATGTGCTAGTTAGTGGGTCTTTAGCCTTGGTTGCCCTAATTGTAGTGGGTGGCGTGATCAGAACAGGCAGTTTTCAGAGTTTAGAAGATTTATTAGAAGTATCCTTGAGTATGGCGGTGGCCGTTGTTCCAGAGGGTTTACCTGCGGTGGTAACAGTGACTTTGGCTATTGGTACACAAAGAATGGTCAAACGCCATGCTTTAATTCGTAAACTCCCGGCGGTGGAAACCTTGGGTTCTGTGACGACTATTTGTTCTGATAAAACCGGAACTCTCACCCAAAATAAAATGGTGGTGCAATCGATTCAGACCTTTGATCAAGTGTTTCAAGTTACTGGAGAAGGGTATGATCCGGTGGGAGAATTATTACCGATAACCTCGGAACAAAATAACACAATTTCCTCAGATTATAAAATTTTAGAACCCATTTTAACTGCTTGTGTTTTGTGCAATGATGCTCAATTACAACAAGATGATCATAAATGGATTATTCTAGGAGATCCCACGGAAGGAGCGTTATTATCCTTAGCGGGAAAAGTAGGTTTATTTAGAGACATTCAAAATCACAAAAAACCTCGTGTTGCTGAAATTCCTTTCTCTTCAGAACGGAAGCGAATGAGTGTGATTTGTCAACAACTTCCAGACCAGGAAAATCCAGAATGTGTGATGTTCACTAAAGGATCACCGGAGTTAATTTTAGCTCAATGTACTTCTGTTTTGGTGGGAAATCAAAACGTTCTTTTAGCAGAAGCAGACCGTCAACTAATTCTCGAACAAAATAACCAAATGGCGGGGAAAGGTTTACGGGTTTTGGGATTTGCCACTCGATCTTTAACAATATTACCGCCAGAAGGAGAGGAAGAAGGCTCGGAACAGGAATTAGTTTGGTTAGGATTAGTAGGAATGTTAGACGCGCCTCGTCCTGAAGTTCGAGAAGCGGTTAAACTATGTCGAGAAGCCGGAATTCGTCCGGTGATGATTACTGGAGATCATCAATTAACCGCAAAAGTTATTGCTCAAGATTTAGGCATTGCCGAATTAGATTCTGTAAGTTTAACAGGTCAGGAATTACAGAAATTAACTCAAACGGAATTAGAACAAAAAGTTGAAGAGGTGAGTGTCTATGCGCGGGTTTCTCCTGAACATAAACTACGGATTGTTCAAGCCTTACAAAAAAACGGCGAATTTGTAGCAATGACCGGGGATGGTGTTAATGATGCTCCGGCTTTGAAACAAGCAGATATCGGTATTGCCATGGGAATTACGGGAACTGATGTTAGTAAAGAAGCCAGTGATATGATTTTATTGGATGATAACTTTGCTACCATTGTCGCCGCGACAGAAGAAGGGCGAGTTGTTTATAGTAATATTCGCCGTTTTATTAAATATATTCTCGGTAGTAATATTGGGGAAGTGTTAGTAATTGCTTCTTCTCCTCTTTTAGGCGGGGGTGTGCCCTTAACACCTTTACAAATTTTATGGATGAACCTTGTTACCGATGGTTTACCCGCTTTAGCATTAGCAATGGAACCCGCCGAACCTGCGGTAATGCAACGTCCTCCCTATAATCCCCGTGAAAGTATTTTTGCGCGAGGATTAGGGTTATATATGGTAAGAATTGGGATTGTTTTTGCTATTTTAACGATTGTTTTGATGGTTTGGGCTTACAACTATACTCAAGGCACTCCTGACCCCGAACGTTGGAAAACCATGGTGTTTACAACCTTATGTTTAGCCCAAATGGGTCATGCTTTAGCGGTGCGTTCCGATACTCAACTGACAATACAAATGAATCCTAAAACCAACCCCTATTTATGGGCTGCGGTGGGATTAACTACGGTTCTTCAGTTACTCTTAATTTATTTTCCACCATTAAGAAGTTTCTTTGGAACTCACTTTTTAAGCTTCACTGAATTATCAATTTGTCTTGGTTTTAGTGCCTTAATGTTTATCTGGATTGAAATGGAAAAAGTGGTTTATAAGTGGTTTATCAACCGTCGCTAATTGATATTGAAAATGGAACCCGTATTTACTCAGATTGACGTTTGACAGGGTTAATGGTAGGTTTGCACAAGAACAAAGGCCGAACGAAATCAGAATACAATCAATAAATCCTTCAAAAACCACTTATGACGTACTTGAATCTCATTTCATTTTTAGGAATTTTCGGCATCTGCTTTATTGCTTGGTTATTTTCAGAAAATAAACGAGTCATCCCTTGGCGAACAATGGGTTTAGGAATTGGCTTACAGTTAGTTTTAGCCTTTCTTGTATTTCTATTTCCTCCTACTAGAACCGCTTTAGAATGGTTTAGTAGTCTTCTCGATAGTTTATTTTATGCTGCTGATACCGGGGCTAGATTTGTCTTTGGAAAAAATATTGTTCCGATTCCAGGACAAACCCCCGATGTCAATTTAGGTTATATTTTTGCCTTTCGCGCCTTACCAACGGTGATATTTTTCTCCGGTTTAATGGCACTATTATATAACTTAGGGGTGATTCAAGTCGTCACCAATGTTTTTGCCAAGTTATTCTATAAAACCATGCGCTTAAGTGGGGCAGAAGCCTTAAGCGGGGCGGCGAATATTTTTGTCGGAATTGAAGCCGCTATTGTGGTCAAGCCCTATTTGGAAAAAATGACCCGTTCAGAACTTTGTGCCATTTTAACCTGTTGTTTTGGAACTGCTGCTTCATCAACTCTAGCGATTTATGTAAGTTTTCTAAAACCAGTTTTTCCTAATATTTTAGGACACTTAGTTTCCGCTTCAATTATGGCAATTCCCGCCTGTTTTGTCATTTCTAAAATCTTAGTTCCCGAAACCGAAAGACCCCTAACTTTAGGGATGCTCCCCGAAGAAAAAACCGAAGACAACTTAATCACTCATGAAGATGAAAACCATGAATTACAAACCGTTGGNNTGGAAAACCATGAATTACAAACCGTCGGCGGTGAACTTATAGAACGAGTTAGTCCCTTAGATTCAGCAATTATTGGCGCATTGGATGGTGTAAAAATGTCCGTTGCCATTGCTGCAATTTTGATATTAATTTTGGGATTACTTTCTTTAGTTAATCAATTTTCAGCTTGGTTAGGTTTATTACCAAGTCCAGTGGGAGACTTTTTTCAAGTTGTCACTTTAGCGAATATTTTGGGATTTATTTTCTATCCCTTAACGATTTTAACTGGAATTTCCTTTGAGGACTCTTGGACAGCTTCCGTCATTATTGGTCGTCGTTTATTGGAAACAGCAATTCCCCCCTATCAAACCTTAGCAGAAGTCGCCAAAGCCGGATTAATTACTCCTAGAACCGTGTTAATAGTTAGTTATGCCCTATCGGGTTTTGCCCATGTTGCTTCCGTGGGAATTTTTGTCGGCGGAATGGTAGGTTTAGTCCCCTCGCGCCGGAAAGATATTTCCGAATTTGGTTGGAAAGCCCTATTCGGGGGAACTTTGGCCACACTGATGATTGCCTGTTTAGCCGGATTTTACGATAATGGCAATCCCAGTATTATGGGAGACCCGTCCGCCAATCCTCCGGCTA
>DMPJ01000142.1 GCA_003456035.1 Planktothrix sp. UBA8402 | reverse complement strand
GGAGGAGAACCGACACCTTTAAAATATAAAATATCCTTAAAAAGCTTGACAAAGCATACTTTATTAACAGGGATTAATGGGAGTGGTAAAACTACTACTTGTTTAAAAATTATCAGCGAAATGCTCAGATTGAATATTCCTTTTTTAGTAATTGAACCTGCGAAGACTGAGTATGTAGAATGGGCGATCGCACACAATCAAAAATTACCCCCTGATAGTCCTGAGAGAATTGCCATTTATATGCCTGGTGAACATTCTGCTCAAAAAACCAAAGAATTAGAGCCATTAATTCTCAATCCTTTTGATATCATTTGGTTAGGGTCAGAAGAAATCCCCCAAGTTTTAGCTCATATAGATCGGTTAAAATCGATCTTTAATGCTTCCTTCCCCATGCAGGAAGTTTTACCAGTGCTATTAGAGGAAGTTCTGTTTGCTACTTATAGAAAACCTTTTGATTGGATGGGCGATCCTTTACCCGACTTTAGTACACCCCGTCCAACTTTAACACAGATGTTGGATAAAATTAGACCTGTAATTAAGGGAAAAGGTTATGAAGAAAAAATTGCCGATAATTTAATCGCGGCTTTAACCACAAGGATTCAAAGTTTGCGTCAAGGTTGGAAAAAAAAGTTATTTGATCAACCTCAATCTAACCCTTGGTCAAATTTATTTGATCGTCCGGCGGTGGTTAATATTTCTTACTTGGGAGATGATGCAGACAAATCGTTTACGATGGCTTTAATTCTGCAATTTCTGTATGAATATCGACAAGCGCAGCGAGATTCGCCCAGTTTTAATCAAGCATCAGTAGGTTCATTATCTCATTTACTGATTATTGAAGAAGCCCATAGAATTATGTTGCGAACAGGTCAAGCGACAATGGAACAAGCTAATCCTCAAGCTAAAGTCGCGGAAATGTTTTCTAATATTCTCTCAGAAATTAGAGCATACGGGCAAGGTTTGTTAGTAGTTGATCAAATCCCATCTCGACTGATACCTGATGCGATTAAAAATACTAATTTAAAAATAGTACATCGCTTGGTAGCAGCGGACGATCGGCAAACAATGGGGGATTGTATGGGGTTAAATCCTGAACAATCTGCAATTATTAATCGATTACGTCCTGGACAAGCGATCGCTTATGGTGACTTAGACGATGCTGCTGCTTGGATACAAATAACAACATAGGAACAAAAATTATGTGGAATTTACTAAAAACGGTTGGAAGTGTTGCTGTATCTGCTGTACAGACCACAGGAAACGTTGCTTTAGGAGCAGGAAAAATTGGTGTATCTGTTTTACAAACTACAGCAGGTATGGCTTTAGAAGCAGGAAAAATTAGTGTATCTGTTTTACAAACTCTCGATCAAACTGCCAAAGCCTCAATTATTGCCAGCATTCCTCAAGAAATTAAACAGGCTATTAAGCAAGGTAAAATGTTAATTACCAGACCCCTAATAAGAACTGCTCTGCGGGAATACCTTTTACAGCAAAAAGTAACGCTAGTTGATTTATCCCTAAAACAGAATCAGTGCTTAATTTTCGCTACGACAAAAAAGCGAGGAGCAACAGTTAAAATTAAAGTTGCTGTCGATATTGAAGAAATCGAAGTTAAGCAATCAGAACTCCAAGAAACGCAAGTAAACCCACCAGAAATATACATCAAGTTAGTTGTTGTGGAGCCTTTGAATATTTCTGGTGAGGGGATTTGGGGAACCACTCTTGTGTGGATACTCGAAAAAATTGGGCGTGGTATTTTTGCGGTCGAATTTGTCCCTGAAAACCTTAGAGTTTTTCGGTTAGCAGGTAATATCATCAGCATACCTATTAAAGTGCTCAATCTTACCAAAGATCAACAAAATTACCTGAAATATGTAGAATATGTAAAAGAGGTAAGATTTGTTGATAACGCTATAGAGTTAACATTAAATACTCCTCAGTGGGTGTTACAAATGTTGACGGAAGAAGAACAATCACCCTCTGTTTAATCTTGTCATTTAATCAGGAAAAATCATGAAAACACTAAAAATTGTCAATTATCAAAAACACGCGATCGCGCAAGTTGACTGGGAATCTCCAGACAAATTAACCGTTAAAATTTTTGATCCCGCCAGCGAAATTGAGCTAAATGCTATTATTGAGCGTTCAAAACAAACAGGTATACCCTATCGAACAGGAGGAGAAAGAGATGGAAATTTAATGATAGATGAACAACAGGCGATCGGGCCAAACCATGAGAATTTTCTGGAGGCGTTGTCAGGAATTATCGGGCAACTTAAATTCGGCGGTCAGAGAGTTTTTGGTTTGATTCAGCAATAGTTATTTTCGATTATCAACAACNNNCAGAGAAATTAGCACTCAAACTGAACTAATTAACCAAACTGAAGTCAGCAAATTTGAACTCAGCAATCTTGCCTCAAATGAAGACATTGCTGAGTACATTAAAGAGACAATACCTCAATCTCATTTAGAAAACTGTTCAGCTATTCGTTATGAGCCCGTACCTAATGAACTTTATCCTAATGCTAAAGGCACTTTTGAACGGGATACTCATCAAATTTGTATTTGGGGTGAACAATTTGCCGGGCCTCAAGAATTGATTGCTACGATGACTCACGAAATTGGTCATAATGTTCATGAAAATATCATCGTAAATAATCCAGAGATTGCTAACAAGTGGTCTGATTTACACCAACAAAGTTTAGCAACTTATCAAGAAGATGGTTTTGGTTTTGTCACAGAT
>DMPJ01000390.1:8451-8601 GCA_003456035.1 Planktothrix sp. UBA8402 | reverse complement strand
CGAGGACGCTCGCACTGCTTCCTCGTTTTCTCACCCAACTTCAATCCCTAAAACCATCTTTAATTAGCTTAAGTTGTTTCGGATAATGGTGGTGGAACTTCAGTTTTAAACACAATTCGCAGTAAGGGAGGCGCTAAGAATGTCGTGATA
>DMPJ01000390.1:0-8377 GCA_003456035.1 Planktothrix sp. UBA8402 | reverse complement strand
GGATTATCCAAACCAAATACCCCCCAACCAGCGGCAATTTTGCCCACAATAGCCACCACAATCAAAAAGGTAGCAATAATTAATCCTTCTCGATTTTCCGGGACTGCCGGGTTCAAAACCCCTAAATTTGTTTTTGCCCCCACCGCCACAAAAAATACCGGGACAATTACATCTGCAATGGGTTTAATTAGTTCTTCTAACTCTCTACCGGGTTCAGTTTCATCTAACACTAACCCGGCTGCAAATGCCCCTAAAATTGCTTCTAGGTGAATCGCGCCACCAATATAGGCTAGAGTAAACGCTAAAATTAACGCCGGAACTACAACCCGACCTCTGGTTTTAAATTGTGAGGCCAGAGCCACAAAAGTCCCGTTAAAAAACTTCCCTAAAACAATTGCACCGACAATAAAAACGGTGGCACTAATAATCAAATAGATGATATTAGTCACATCAATTTCACCAGTTTTTGCGAGACTGGCAACAACAGCTAAAATTAGAATTCCTAAGACATCATCAATTACCGCCGCACCCAAGATAATTTGACCTTCTTGGGTAGATAAACAACCAATTTCTGATAGCACCCTAGAGGTAATTCCGATACTGGTAGCGGTCAATGCTGCACCCGCGAAAACCGCCGGAATTACAGGAACATGGAAAATAATCATTAATCCGGCTGTTCCCGCCACAAAGGGCACCACAACCCCTAAAGAAGCGACAACAAAGGCTTGAATTCCGACAGCAAGAAGTTGTTCAATATTGGATTCCAGACCAATTTCAAACAATAGAATAATAACACCCAGTTCTGATAAAATCTCTAAAACTTCGCTTTGAGCTTTAAAAGTTGCGGATGCTGCATCTGGACTTAACCCGGCGGTTTTTTCC
This sequence comes from Planktothrix sp. UBA8402, assembly GCA_003456035.1. Classification (GTDB taxonomy): domain Bacteria; phylum Cyanobacteriota; class Cyanobacteriia; order Cyanobacteriales; family Microcoleaceae; genus Planktothrix. Next base: position 7,495 of record DMPJ01000390.1, on the reverse strand, counting down.
AGAATACTGATAATTACAGAGTGAGAACTATCAATACCGCTTTCTGGAAAAACCACTAAATTTAGGGCAGAAACCCCAATAATCACGCCTCCAAGTAATTCTCCAAGCACGGGCGGAAATCCTAACCAGTTGGCAAGCTCTCCCCCCGTTTTACTGGCTACAAAAATAGCGACTAAACTAAGCAGAATTCCTAGGAGTACCATCGTTGATTCTGCTTCAACGGGAGGACAGACTTCCGTTGCTGTCCCCAAAATTGGGAAGAAATTTAATCCCCAGCTTGAGAACATCGAGTCCGGTGAGAAAAATCCTGTAACTAGATTCACAGTTAGCTCCAGATAACTTATCCAAATCACTTTAGCGAAAACAGGGATATTAAGAAAGGGGGAGGGGAAAAATCAATAGATACCCGTTTAAATTCTAAATGTTACGGTTTATTTGGCTAGGGGAAGTGAAAATTTAAACATACTCCCTTTTCCTAAATGACTAGAAACCGTAATTTTTCCGCCCTGTAATTCCACTAACCGCCGGGTAATTGCTAATCCAATTCCAGTTCCCCCCGAATGTCGAGAACGGGAACGGTCGGCTCGCCAAAAACGTTCAAAAACATGGGGTAAATCTTCGGGAGAAATGCCAATTCCGGTATCAATAACTCCAATCCAAAAAAAGTTTAAGTCATAATCTATTTTAACAGTAATGGTTCCGATTTCTGTATAACAGATAGCATTTCCTAATAAGTTTACTAAAATTTGTTCGGTTCGATCTAAATCGGCTAAAACTAAGGGTAAATCCGATGGTGATTCTAACTGAATAATCGGCCCATCTTCTAATATTTGATCAGAAAATCTTTGTACTAATGATACTAATAAAGGATATAAATTAACGGGTTTTTGATGAATAGGTAAATAACCGGATTCAACTTTTGAGAGTTCCTGTAAGTTATTTACTAATCTTTCCAAACGTTTTGTTTCCTTAGCTAATTGTTGATAAATTTCTGGGGAGGGGGCAATATTTCCATCGGCTATTTCTTCTAAATAACCTCTAACAATAGTTAAAGGAGTTCTTAATTCGTGGGTTAAATCACCAATCAATTCCCGTCTACCTGTTTCAACATTTTGTAAACTAGCCGCCATTTGATTGAAACTAATAGCTAATTGATTTAATTCGGGAATATCACTAGAAGACATTCGTTCTGACCATTCCCCGGAAGCAAATTTCTGGGTAATTTCTTCCATTTCAGTTAGGGGTTTAGTAATGCGTTTAGTTAACCAATAACTGAGTCCGACGGCGGCGGTTGTTCCGGCTAAAACTGACCAAAAGGTGCTGCGGTTCCAGGCTATTTCAAAGCCTTTGACCAGACGAGTTCTAATATATTGTAACCGAAATCCTGGGCCTTCGAGTTGTTCTAAATTACTAACAAAAAACCTAGGAGAATATATTTTTCCAATAATCACTAAAGATGTTACCCCAATTAACATTACTAATAAATGGGATAAAAATAAACGACCTCGCAAACCAATTTTATTCATATTAGTAGTAAGCCCTTCAGGGCTTTATTAAATCTTGGTAGTAAGCCCTTCAGGGCTTTATTAAATCTTGGTTAATCACCCCAATACTCACCCCTAGTAATAACTGTTGACTATTGCCCATTCTAGTTTACCAAATAACGCGATCGCTAATTTTCTCTAATAACTTTGGCCCAAAACCAGATACCTGATCTAAATCTTCTAGGGAGGTAAAGGGTTTTTTCTGTCTAGCTGCTATAATATTTTGAGCTAACTTTGCCCCGACTCCGGGTAAGGTTTCTAACTCCTGTTGAGTGGCGGTATTAAGATTAATTTTAGTAGTTGAATTTGCTTTTACAGAAGCAGTTTTAGTAACAACAGAATTGCCACAGGCTTTTAAATCTTTTTCGGCTTTTGCTAATAACCAATTGGGAATCCCTAGGGCTGAATTTTGATATAAACGTTCAAATTCTCGCTGAAAATGAGACGCAACTGTTGGATTTTCAAGGACAATTAGAGTTTCATCATTTTGGGTATTTGCGCCTTCCGTCCAATTATGGGAACCTGTAATTACAATTTTACCATCAATAATTCCAAATTTATGATGTAGGCGATCGCCCTCTGGTAAATTAGGACTTCCTACGGTTGAAATAGGTTGTTTCCAAGGATTATTTTCCGCTTCATAACGACACTTATTGACTAAAGCAATTCCCATCATATCCAAACCTTCACTATAGGAACGATAGGCAAAACTCGGATCAATTAATCCTCGAATTGAGACGTTATTTTGATGTTTTATTTCTAAAGTATTAACAATATCTTGGGCGGAAAACACAAACAAAGCAAAATCAAAAGATTGAGTTATTTGTTGCAATTTTTGATTAATTAAACCATTAGTGCTATTTTCCCAAGGTTGTTTTTGAGAAGTGGGAGAAAATTGAACTTTTACCTGAGTATTACCAAGTATAATATTCTGCACACCACGAAATATTTTTTTAATTCCAAATAGACTATCTTTTTTTTCCCCAACTCCATCCCCCCACATTAAGTTAAATTCTTCAGAAAATAATTTTGCTAATTTTGAACTTTCAATTTTTAATAAATTATTGGCATTTCCTAGACTTTCTATAGTCTTAAAATCCCCATGAACATCGCTGGTTGTAAAGTTAGCCGAGGTAACAATTAAAGTTTTTTTGTCTACAACTAGAAATTTATGGTGCATTAAACCCGTACCTTTTGAACCATCTTCAGTATCATCAATAATCGGAATCCCGGCATTTTCTAAGATAATTAAAGCATCCCGTTGTTGACTTTCCTCCGGGCTAACTTTTCCATCTTGGTTAAAATCAGCTAATAAGATAAATTCTTGATATCGATCCTGTTCTTGTTCAGGTAACTGCTGAATTTCAGTAAGTGTAAATTGACTCCAGGGACGGCGATAATTATTTTCTAAAATGACTCGGACTTTAACCCCAGCTTGATGACGTTCGACTAATGCTTGAGCAATATTCGGTAAACGAAATTCTTGAACAGCGAGATCAATTGTTGATGTAGATTGAGTAATAGTATCAATAATAATTTGTTCTAAATTATCTCCAAAGCGAGATATATGCCGATAGGGTTCGGTATAAACTGAGGCTTCCGAATGATTAAAATAAACCTGAATTAAAGGATCTTGAGGAAGGGGTTCTAAACGGGGTTTTAAGACGGATTCGGATGAGGTTTTAACACAAGCATCCAGACCCAAAGCTAACAATAGCGTTAAACCCAACCTTAACGATATCCTAATCACTTGATGCACAACTCATCGAAAAATAAATAATTTTTATTAACAGTTTGACAGTAACAGGAGCCAGAAACAAGAGATTTTTCAGAATTTCCCGTCATGACTAGGTGACAAGTGGCGGATAGAGGATGACAGTTAAACTCCTGCCTCATGATTCAGGTAATCTATTAATAGGACGAGATTAACTTAATTTCTGCCAAGCCACCGATATCAAGTCTGTGAGCGCCGTAAGCACTTGCCCAGAGCTTGTAGGCGCGGGTAATCACCCTCAATGCTGTGCTATGCCAAAACGAAAGAGGACATTTCCCTGTGGCCATAAAGGATATGGGAAAATCTGTCATCGTTGTAATCAACAAGAGGTGACAAAGGATTCCCACAGTCAGGCCATTGAGGACAAACGAACCAAAAAACTAGAATGGGAAGCCTCCTTTGCTCGGGATATTATTAATCTCAGAGGCTTACCCGATTATGTCGTAATTAAAGCCCGGGCTATTCTAGCGGGCTTAAGTGACCAGAAAAGTTATCGGGACTTTGGAGGGAAGCGACTGCGCCATAATCGTTTTATTATCAGTATTCCCGTAACGCGGAATTATCGAATGCTTTGTCAAGATAGCGGTAATTTCTTAGTTCCTCAAAAAGTTCTTTCTCATGAAGATTATAACGTTTGTAAACCAGGAGATTAATTAACTCAAATTACTTCAATTCTAACGATTTTTAATTGTGCTTGCGGAAAACAAAACTCAACTTTTGATTGATAAAAATTTATGCAAATTTACCTCGATCATAGCGCCACCACTCCTCCCTNNCGCCCTCATGCAAACGGTGATGACTGAAAATTGGGGAAATCCTTCTAGTATTCATGAGTGGGGTAACAGAGCCGCTATGGTTTTAGAACGCTCCAGAATACAGGTGGCCCATCTGATTAACGCCCCACCGGAATCAATTATTTTTACCTCCGGGGGAACAGAAGCCGATAATCTGGCAATTATGGGGGTCGCCCGTCAATATTCTCAACCCCAACATCTGATTATTTCTGCGGTGGAACATTCGGCTATTGCTGAACCCGTGCGACTTCTGGAACAATGGGGATGGCAAATTACCCGCTTACCCGTCGATAGTCGCGGACGCATTCACCCCCTGGACTTACAGGCGGCAATGCAGCGAAATACGGTTTTAGTGTCGATTATTTATGGCCAAAGTGAAGTGGGGACACTGCAACCAATTGAAATTTTCGGCAAAATTGCCCATGCTCACGGGGCTTTATTCCATACCGATGCGGTACAGGTGGCCGGACGTTTACCCCTGGATATGCAGCAGTTACCCGTTGATTTATTATCCCTGTCCAGTCATAAATTGTATGGCCCTCAAGGGGCGGGGGCGTTATATGTGCGCGAAGGGGTGAGGTTAACGGCTTTGTTAGGAGGAGGTGGACAGGAATTTCAACTGCGTTCCGGGACGCAGGGAGTTCCCACTATCGCCGGATTTGGGTTAGCTTGCCAATTGGCGGCCCAGGATATGGTAACAGAAACCTCTCGGTTAATTAGATTACGCGATCGCTTATTTGACTTATTGACCGATGTGCCCTATTTATTACCCACAGGCGATCGTTTAAATCGTTTACCCCATCATGTTAGTTTTTGTGTTAACCCCAAACACATTAATCCCGCAACTTTAACGGGAAAAACCCTAGTCCGGCAACTAAATTTAGCCGGAATTGGGATTAGTGCAGGTTCGGCCTGTAGTAGTGGTAAACTCAGTCCCAGTCCGATTTTATTGGCAATGGGATATGACGAAATCACCGCGTTAGGTGGGATTCGTTTTACCCTGGGACGGGATACCACCGAAGCCGATATTGATTGGACAGCAATGGTGGTGAAACAAGTTCTCAAACGTCTGATTCCCTGTGTAGCATTAGCACGATGTTAGGGGAATTCTAAATATATCTTGAGATCCCCCTGTAGAGACGTTGCATGCAACGTCTCTACAGGGGGGATCAAAGTCCCCCTTTTTAAGGGGGATTTAGGGGAATCGGAATCTCAGATCGAAGGCAATAAAACACGCCCTAGAGCCGATCGCTTTCGACTACCAACTCCTAACACCCCACTGCTTTTTTTAGTAACAGGATTAATCCCATGTCTGCGTCCAATCTTAAAGTTAAATTCATCGAGTATAACCAACCACCCCTAGACAGTGGTACCTATAAAGTTACGGTTTAGCAAACAATTAAAACCAAGAATCCGGGAAAAATATCCGAGGAGAAATTCTCGCAAATTCTGGATTTTGTTGTTAGCGGACATCGCTTCGCCCCGCTAACTCTTAATGATATTTACGCAGTCTTTCCCCCATCGGGAAACTTGGGCGAACATTCCAACGCGCTGCCGCACATTACTCTCAAGCGTAGCACTTTACCTTGGGAGCGATCGGTCAATGAAAAAAATTCTGATCTGCATTGGATCGCCCTCTTACTGTTTCGAGAATCAGAAAAACCCACGCCACAAACCATCAAATTAAAAGACCTCACAGGCAGTGCCGCTAAATTCCCCGATTTCACTAAAGAAGCTGGACAAAATGATGAGGATGAACTCACCGTTATTGACGTACCTAAAAAACTTTTAGCGCTGATTCTTCCTACCCAAAAAGAGGTAGCTCTCCTCGCTCACATTAACGAACTTACTGATGCTAACGGCAAGCCTATGAGCGAAGCTTTAGCAACCGTGTTAGGCAACCGACTGCCTCAACCAGGCGAAGCCAGTACAGTTCATTTAGTGGCTCTGGAAAACCGTTATCAAGGCGAAGAAAATGGAGAGTTTGACTACCAAGGAGCGGGAGATAACGACTTAATCCGCTTAGTCAGTTTAACCAGTTGGAGCTTTGCTTGCGTCAATAATCAGCACAATTTTACGGCATTGCTCAAAAAACTCGATCGCCAGCCGGATACTCTCAGACTTCCCGAACTTCCCGAACCACAAAATCGTGAGGCTAACAACTATCTAAAGCTGGGCTATGTACCTCTCCCACACGCTCTCCGACAGGGAGATAAAACTATTTCCTGGTATCATAGTCCTCTCAGTCCAGGTAAAAGTCCAGATCATCTGTCTGAGCCAGTTCCAATGGCTGATGCCCTAGTGCGTTACGATTCTACTAGCGGTCTGTTTGATTTTTCCTACGCTGCTGCTTGGGAATTAGGACGGATGCTAACTCTCCAAAACCAACGCCTTGCTGTTGAGTTGTTTAACTGGAAGCGAAAGAATGCTCAAAATCTGAATCAGATGCAGCTACAGGTACTGCACCTGCCTTTCCAAGCAGAAGCCAATAATAGTAATGTTAACCTACCGGAGGCGATCGCCAAAGGGACACGGCTGTAGGGACACGGCNNGCACTGCCGTGTCCCTACCGGACATCTGTACTTCTTGGTTCAGCGATTTAGAACTTCTCAAAGGCATTCCCTTCAACTATCTCGTCCCCGACGCACGGTTACTTCCAGCAGAATCTATCCGTTTCTTTTGGGTAGATTCTTATTGGGTTGACTGCTTGCAAGATGGAGCTTTTAGCATCGGGCGAGTGACTTCCTCTGACTTAAAAACAGATACTGAAACTCGCTCTAGCACTTCAGAAATTAAAGCAGATGAATTAATTACTGGCTTGTTGTTACACTCAGAGGTAGTATCAGGCTGGCCCGGTTTAGAAATAGAAGGTTATAGCGACATCATCCCTGGTAAAACTGTTGCTGACCCTAAACATAAACTGACTCTCCTCCGAAAGGAGCGGCTGTCAGATAGTATATTACTCTGCTTGTTTAAGGGAGAAGTGAAGACGGTTGACTTTTCTCTCAAGTCACAATCTGTGAATTGTGGCGTAGATCCCATTGACAAAGTAAAAGCACCTGAAACAGTTAAGATTACAAAAGGATTGCGAAAACTTAATGGCGAACAGGGAGATGAAAAGATCCCTGTTTCTTGTAAAGGCCAAGTTGGGGGAGTGATTGATATTCAGGCGTTAGCAGGTAATCTAGCCAAGTTAAATAATACAAATGAAAAAGAGTTCACTTCTGCTCAATTTGCCCTAAGCATGATTGAAGGATCGCAAAAAGTGAGATTTTGTATGTAAGTCCTTTGTGGATTGATTCCCGGAGTCGGCATCTGGCGGATGATCAGCAGCGCCGACTCAGTTGAATAGACATCTCCAGAAAAGCCTGTCTTGAACAGGC
>DMPJ01000334.1 GCA_003456035.1 Planktothrix sp. UBA8402 | reverse complement strand
ATAGCGTGCTTGCGTAAGTCCTGTACTTTTAATTTAACTCCCCAGAATAGATAATTTTTGGAAGATCAATGGTGGGGTGGGGCAGGTTTTTGAACGTTGTTTATGACCAGCATAAATTTTTACAGAACCCGCCCCGGAGGGTTAATAATGATTATATTTGGCATTAGTTAGATAGTATGAATCACCTTGGGATATAGAATCTGATCCCGATCTGATCTTAAATTCCCACAGACCTTGGCCCCCAGCCGCCCCCCGAAACCCGATGTCTGCAACTCGAAAAAGTTAGAAGATCGTTGCTGCGGCGATCCACCTTTCAGATAAAATGGTATACGCGACATCCAAATAAGGAAAAATAGGACATGAGTGATACGTTTGACAGAGTGAAGAGAATTGTTATTGAACAATTAGATGTTGAAGAAGCCAAAATCGTTCCATCAGCAAGCTTTACCGATGATTTAGGGGCTGATTCTCTGGATATAGTGGAACTGGTGATGGCGTTAGAAGAAGAATTTGAAGTAGAAATTCCCGATGAAGCGGCTGAAAAAATTCTGACAGTTCAAGAGGTTGTAGACTACATCGAAAACAACGTCGCAGCATCAGCTTAATCTTTTAAACTGATTTAAAATCAACAGAAAAAGCGGAGGATTAGCCGTTTGTCAGTCCCGCAGAAATTACTGCATCCGACTGTCTGAACTAGGCAATCCTAACCCATTTTAATTTAACTACTGTTATAGCGTTAGTTTTGGTTCTCACTGACGTTCTGCATTTTGGGTGATAAATTTTTGAATCGAATATCATGACTACGATGAATTTTAAGCGCGTTGTTGTAACAGGTTTAGGGGCAATTACTCCGCTTGGAAATACCAAGGCTGAATATTGGGACGGGTTAATTAACGGACGCAATGGAATTGGCCCAATCACCCGATTTGATGCGTCAAAACACGATTGTCGCATTGCTGGTGAGGTAAAGGGATTTGACCCCTGTGATTACATCTCGCGTAAGGAAGCCAAGCGTATGGATCGCTTCGCTCAATTTGCGGTGGCGGCCAGTCAACAAGCTGTTTCTGATGCCGGATTCGTGATTAATGACTTAAATGCAGAACAGGTGGGTGTCATTATTGGCACGGGTATTGGCGGATTGAAGGTGCTCGAAGATCAGCAAGAGATCTATTTAACTCGTGGCCCCGATCGCTGTAGTCCGTTTATGATTCCGATGATGATTGCTAACATGGCGGCTGGACTCACGGCGATTCATACCGGGGCAAAAGGGCCCAACTCCTGCTCGGTGACGGCCTGTGCAGCCGGGTCAAATTCCGTAGGCGATGCCTTTCGTTTAATTCAACGGGGCTATGCTCAAGCGATGATTTGTGGCGGTACGGAAGCTGCTGTCACCCATTTATCAGTGGCGGGATTTGCGGCAGCCAGGGCGCTGTCTACTCGCAATGATGAACCCCTGCGAGCTTGTCGTCCCTTTGATCGGGATCGAGATGGGTTTGTGATGGGAGAAGGTGCAGGAATTCTGATCTTAGAAGAATTAGACGCTGCTTTAAGTCGTGGGGCTCGGATTTATGCGGAAATGGTGGGTTATGGGATGACCTGTGATGCCTACCACATGACCTCCCCTGTTCCTGGGGGAGAAGGGGCTAGTAGGGCGATCTCCTTGGCGATGAAGGATGCCGGAATTACCCCGGAACAAATTAGTTATATTAATGCTCATGGAACCAGCACCGCAGCTAACGACACTACCGAAACCGCAGCAATTAAACGGGTATTAGGCGAGAGTGCTTACAAGATCACGGTAAGTTCGACTAAATCAATGACTGGTCACTTGTTAGGAGGATCGGGAGGAATTGAAGCGGTAGCAACGGCGATGGCTATTGCTGAGGATCGGGTTCCTCCTACGATTAATTTGGATAATCCTGATCCTGATTGTGATTTGGATTATGTTCCTCACCACAGTCGCGCCCAAGTTGTGAATGTGGCGTTATCCAATTCCTTTGGATTTGGGGGTCATAATGTCACCTTAGTATTTAGAAAGTTTCAACCTAATGGTTGAGCGGAAAATCTCAGGATACCACCCTCTGAATTGATTCGGGGGGTGGGTTGAGCGGGGGGGCTAGTATCTTGCTCCTTGGCGCCGAAACCATTAGCGAGCGAGACGCTTGCACTCCTATTATTAACATTAAATCTGTTACGACTCATTTAGGATTGCTATAGAATATACAGCTTAGGGCATAAACGGTGTTGCGGTGTTCCTTCTTGCTTGCTATAACTTCCACAATCAGCGATCGCCTAATACAATAACCTTAAACAATGCCTTCACAGGGTATGTTTTCAGGTTCCTATTGATTAAAAACGATGCTTGCCTCTATTTTTGACACCTGTGACCCCAGAGCCGAAATTTTATCCGGTGATTTATCCCTGGATGTATTTGCCGCCAAATTGCGGTTAGTCGTCGAAGGAAAAGCACCCCAAGTTTATCAAGATGCCCATGCCTTTTTTGCCAATACTTTCCCCACCGATGGCATTAAAACCTTAATTCGGGAGGTCTTTGGACGCTTAAACGGCATCACCTCCGGTTCCCCCGTCATTCGCTTAGAAACCAGTTTTGGAGGCGGAAAAACCCATGATGAAATTGCCCTTTGGCATATTTGTAAACAAGGCAGACATATTCAAGGATTAGAACGATTTTCTGATGTTAATGTTATTCCTGACTATTCCGTCCAAGTTGCCGCCGTTGATGGTCGAGATTTAGATCCCCAAAATGGGATTTTTCATGCAGAAACCGGAATTATAACTTATACCCTTTGGGGAGAAATTGCCTATCAAATTGGAGGCATGGTCGGTTATTCATTATTAAAAGGTTCCGATACCAGTGGCATCAGTCCAGGAACTTCTGTACTAGAACGGTTAATGGAAGGCAAACCCACCGTAATTATATTAGATGAAATTGCCCGCTATTTACGCGCCGCCAAAGCCAAATTAATTGGCAATAGTGATTTATCAGAACAAGTCGTTGCCTTTCTATTTTCCTTAATGGATTTAGCGGCAGCTTGTAATCATTTAGTCTTTGTTTATTCCTTAGCCTCCGCTTCCGATACTTTTGCCGAAGAAACCCTGGATTTACAAGAATTAACTCGTGCTTCGGCGCGACAAGAACGGGTTTTAAGTCCTTCTACCGATATTGAAATTTATAATATTGTCAAACAACGTATTTTTAATCGAGTTGATGCTCATGCAGCCGAACAAGCGGCTTCCGAATATTTAGCCAATTATCGAGGCAGTCGGATTAATTTACCCGATGGTTGTAAAGATTCCAGTTATGTCGCCGCCCTGACCAATAGTTACCCCTTCCATCCCGAACTGTTTAATTTATTAACTAAAAAAATTGCTTCTATTCCTGAATTTCAAAAAACCAGAGGTGCACTGCGGTTATTTGCGTTAGTGGTTCAAGATTTATGGAACCAAAACCGTCAATATATTCCCTTAATTCATACCCATCATATCCCCGTGGGATTAAATTCAGACATCACCAATGAATTAACCTCAAAATTGCAACGTCAGCAAATGTATCCTCCCATTGGGGCAGATATTTATAACCCCGATGGTAGACCTGCTTATGCCCAAATTCAAGATGAACAATGGCTTATCGCTGGAAAACCTCCCTTTTCCAGTTGGGTAGCGCGAACCATTTTTTTACACTCTTTAACCCAGGGACTTTCCTCCGGTATTCGTCAAGCCGAATTAAACTTATCCTTATTAACTCCAGGTTTAGAAATTGGATTTGTACAAAAAGCTTTAGACCAATTAATTAAAGTGGCTTGGTATTTAGATTATGACCCCATTACTTTTATTTCTCGATTTAAAGAAGAACCTTCAATTAATAAAATTATCACCGAAGAAAAGGAACAAATCGGACAGTCTCAAGCTAAAGAAGAATTAAGAAACCGTCGAGATACGATTTTTTCCACCCGACATTTTAACTTAATTTCTAGTCCCGAAACTCCCACAGAAGTAGATGATAAACCGGATAATATTGCCTTATGCTTAATTGATTTTGATGAAGCAACGGTTCGCAGTTCTACGGATGCTGTTCCTGATTTAGTGGAACGAATTTTTAATAATACCGGAGAAGCCGGAAAATTTAGAATCTATAGAAATCGGTTATTATTTTTAGTCGCAAATGAACAAGAATTACACCGAGCGATTGATTTAGCCAGGGAATATATCGCCATTAAAATGATTCTTAAAAGTCAAAACCGTTTAGATGATTTATCGGAACTGCAAAAGAAAGAATTAAAAGCCAGAGAAGGAGACAGAGATTTAGGCGTTAGAGTGGGTTTAACCAATTCATACCGCCATTTATTTTATGCCACAGTTGACCTTGTAAAAGCTCCGAAAGGGTTAATGCACTATACCTTACCGTCTCAGGATTCCAGCATTGTTAAAGGCAAAAATAATCAACAGGATGTAATTTTAAAAGCCTTAAAAGATTGCACCAAAATTCGTTCAGAAGAAGCGAATACTTTCGCACCTGCTTATATTTTACAAAAAGTTTGGCCGTCAGGATTAGATTCTTGGACAACCAAATCCTTTAGAGATGAATTTGCTAAAAACCTGAATTTGAATCTTTTATTAGATGGGGAAGTTGCCAAATTACGCGATACCATTCGACGGGGTTTACAGGAGGGACAATGGGATTTGAAAATCGGAGAACGGCTGTATATTAAAACCGATGATAGCCCCTTAACACCCCCGGAAACGATTGAATTTTCTGAGCGCATGGTGTTATATCGACGGGGGATTTTACAGCCTCCTGAACCTAAAATCATTGAGCTAAATGCCCAATTAATGCCCTCTACAGAAACGATTAAACCTGTGCGGTTACGGTGGAAAGCGAAAGGGGCGGTTACGGTGCAGTTATATCAAGATGGGGGATTAATTTCGGGGGAGTTTCGCCCCTCTGATGAATATGAAACCCAAATTGATCAAACCACCTTATTTCGGTTAGTGGTTGATTATGGAAATGGGGAAATACAGCNNGGGAACTAATTTAACGGTTAAAAATGGGGGCGGAATTTATGGAGTTGAAACCGTTGAAACCCCAACAATTTTTGATTATCAATCTCCGATTATTGAATTAGAAGGAACAGTGAATAGTGTTTTTAATAAGTTAATGGATAGCTGTAGCGATCGCAAAGTTAAAAGCATTGAATCCCTAGAAATTGTGGTGAGTCAGTTTGTGGATTATCGCAAACTGGGAACAGCAATTCCGTTATTAAATCGGTTTAAATTACACATTGACCAACGGGTTACGATTCAAGTCGGAGACCAATTTCTTAGGTTAGAATATCAAGGGTCTATTAACGGATTTAAACCGTTTTTTACTCCGTTAATTTCCCTTTTAAATGCTCCTGATGTGCAAGGGAATATTACTTTAAAATTAACCATAGAATTTCAACCTGCGATTTTACCGAGAGGGACAGAACTCACTCAAATTCAACAACAATTAAATCGCAACCCCGTTGACCGTTTAAATTTAACAGCAAAAGTTAATTATTAATAAACGGGAATGGACATTATCTTATCAATTAGCGA
>DMPJ01000324.1:3463-7524 GCA_003456035.1 Planktothrix sp. UBA8402 | reverse complement strand
GATTAATAAAAGATGGTGCGTGCGCTTCGCTTACGCACCCTACTTTGATTGTTGTTAGTCTCGACGTTAATGTCTGAATGGGGTTTAATAAAATAACAGAGTGTGGAGAATAAAAATTATGTTCAACCGAAAACGCTTTTGGGGATTGTTTCTAACGATTGTTCTGGTGATGATTGGGTTCAAAAGTTTTGCGGAAACACCACCCCCGGATTATTTTCCTTTACCTGTGGGGGGAGTCTGGGAATATCAAGCGAAAACTGCTGATGGAAAGCAATCTAAACTAACGGTTAAAGTTGAAGGGTTAGAAACTCAATCCGATGGAACAACCCTTTATAAAACTGAAAATAATTTAGGGTTTGCACCGTTTTATATTTGGTATGCTAAACCCAATGGATTAGTCAAAGAATATCGACAACTGTATACCTTTGGAGGAAAGAATACGGAATATCGGTTAGAACCTGCAAAAACTATTCTAAAAAATCCCCCTGCATCTGGTGATAGTTGGACTTGGGAGGGTCAAGAAATTGCGGTGATGACTACAGAAGTTAAAGAAAATTATCGGGTTGTTGGAACAGAGGATATTGAAGTTCCCGCCGGAAAATTTTCAACTTTTAAAGTCGAAATTGAGGGAACAAAAGCCGGAACGCCGTTTAAAAAAGTGGCTTGGTATGGGAATTTTATCGGGGCGATTAAATGGCAAATATTTGATGATAAAGGTACGTTAAAAACAACAACAGAACTGGAAAAATATACCTTTCCTCCTAATTAAATTAGCAGGCGATCGCTAATTCAAAATTGATTTAAAATCCCCTAGTTTGTCAGGGGAGAAGTTAAAGGAGAATAGGGAATATTAGGCTCTATTCCATCGTTAGGTGCTGAATTTATTGGGGTTGTTTCTTCTGAAATAATAGGAGTTTGTGGTTCTACTGGAAGCGTCGGTTCAGTGTAATAATTAGGAGTAGATGATGGTTCGGAAACATAACCACCACCTTCGGCGGATGGAACCTCTGGAGGTGGAGTCACATTCACATCTTGAGAGTAACTAGGTTCAGGTGGGGTATAGGGTTGAACTGTTGAATAACTATCATCAGAATAGCTAGTTACAGGATCAGAAACTGAGTAATCTGTAACCGGAGGTTCTGATATTGGTTCTGAAGGAGATAGTAAATATTCATCTATTTTAGATTCATTAGTTGATGGATTTTTTTCTTCAGTTTCAGCAACAACACTAGAATTATTATATTGATCAACGGGTGATTCTTCCTGGGTTTGTGCTTCTAAATCATCAGGTTCTGGTTTGGGGAAATCCCCATCTTCTAAGGGTTCTGCTGCGGAACGTTGAGGTGCCACTGCACTCGGTACTTGAGTTTGAATAGAGGGATTTTCAAACATTGGTTCTGTGGAATCTAAATTAGCAAAAGGATGATTTACCTCTAGTTTAGTTTTCTGACTAATAATATACCCATAACGACGGGTCAGGTCAAACCCTACCCAACCAAAAAATAAGGATGTAACTAAGAATAAAATCGGAACTAAAAAACTGAATGAAGGCGTATTTTCTACGGGTTGCCAGTTGGGAATATAGACAGGAACAGGTGGGATTTTCGGTTGGGGATTATTTGCCGGAACAGTTACTAATACTGGGGTTTCAACAACGGGTTTTACCGCTACAGGTTCAGGTTTAGGGACTGTAATAACGGCACTTTTAGGTTGAATAAAAGTATGGGCAGGTTGAATAACTGTAGAAGTTTCTTCAATAGGTAAAAAAGCTATCCACTGATCAACATTCTGAGGACGTCGGGAAGGTTCTATTTCTAATCCCCAAAATATCAATTTTTCCACCACTGGACTGAGGGTGGGTTGAATTTTTCTTAAACTCGGTTTAGCCGCATTAAGTAACTCTTGTGTAGCTTCATTAACTCGTAGCGGTGCTTCTAAAGGAGGTTCACCCGTTAATAAACAATAGAATGTTGCTGCTAAACTGTAAATATCCGTTGCCGGGGTTAATTGTTGATGGGGAAGATAATGTTCTAAGGACGCATAACCAACGGATAAAATGCGGTTACGGATGGGAAACTCCGGTTTATTTTCTATGAACCCATTTGTTAAGCCAAAATCAACTAAGGTTAGGATATCTGTACCCTGACGGCGCAAGATATTTCTAGGTTGGAGATTAGAGTAAAGTAAACCCTGTTGATGTAGTTTCCGCAACGCTGAAGAAATCTGACCAATATATTTTAGTGCTTGATCAACTGATAGTAATGGACTAGATTGTAAGGTTTTTTCTAA
This sequence comes from Planktothrix sp. UBA8402, assembly GCA_003456035.1. Taxonomy (GTDB): domain Bacteria; phylum Cyanobacteriota; class Cyanobacteriia; order Cyanobacteriales; family Microcoleaceae; genus Planktothrix. The sequence goes on along the minus strand of DMPJ01000324.1, from coordinate 5,235 downwards.
GGTTTCCCCGGGAATATAATTCATTACCATATAGGGTAAACCCTGTTCTTCAAATAAGTCTAGCACCCGCACAATATTGGGATGGTGACACAGACTTAAACCCTTAGCAATAGCGATAAATTGCTGTTTAATTTTGGGAAAATCAACGGAGGTCATAAACTTAGGATGGAGGGTTTTAATCACCACCGTTTGATCCGTGAGATGGTGAGTAGCTTGGTAGGTCACACCAAACTCTCCCTGACCGAGAACAGCACCAATACGATATTTGCCGTTCTGGAGAACAATTTCCTGTGTTAGATTCATTATGCGATCACCAACTCCCCACCGTATACTATCGCCCATACCAGAACGAAAAAATCGTTTTAGCACAGTCTACCTTTAGTTTTGGAATTGTACCGCATCTGTTGGATTTAGCCAACTATTTGTAGCCGGGGTGGAGGAGAAGACTATTTTAATTTTCGATAAAATATTTAATCTAAAACTCCTCAACCATCCATTCCGAAGCTCTCCCCCCTAAATTCAGGGGAATACTAACCGCCTTTCCTAAACGGGGTTTTTCCCTGGTATTTAGGATATAATGTCTAACTTGTTCCGTACTTCCCCAACTATTTAGATAGTTAGCGATCGCATTCAAATGGGCAATATAATCGGCTTCATTTAGGGGAAACGATAATTGTTCTAAATATTTCCACATAATTTGTAAAAATATTTTACCCCGTGTCCGTCGCAGTTGAATATCGTAGGACACTCCCCATTTATCTAATAACAATTGACGGATATCTTCACCTGTCATAGTTGCGATTTACTCCCTAGATATCACAAATTAACTGCCAATTCCTAACCAGGTAGCTAGGGCGGGGGTGAGGGGAAATAGAGTTAAAATCATTAACAGGAAAACTAATAATCCCAAGGCGGCACGGGTATCATTAGGTTCGGTTAATTCATTTAAAGTCGGTCGTTCTAAATTCCGTTGTAAAATCAAAATTACTAAAGCCCAATAAAGTGCTAAAGGATTAGCTAAAGAAGCGATCGCTAAAACAATAAAGGTGGCAATAGTTGAACGTCCAGCAATTTTGCGGCCATAAATCGCCTGCATAATTCGTCCCCCATCTAACTGTCCCGCAGGCATTAAATTTAAAGCGGTAATTACTAATCCAAACCAACCAATTAAAGTCAGAGGATGCACGTCAATGCTGGTTTGATGCAGTTGTGAACCTAAAATTAACCGCGATAAAGTTCCGACTAATACTGACCCTTGAAAAAATTCCGTTGGCACTTGAAAGGCACTCCCAGGATGGGATAAAAATAACCCACAAATTAACATTAATAATGATAATACCCCGGCCGCTGCTGGGCCAGCAAAAGCCACATCAAATAAGACCGTCCGGTTAGGTAATACGGATTCAAACCGATTGAAAGCTCCAAAACTTCCGATTTGAACTGTGGGAATAAAAAACGGCCAGCTAAACTTAATATTATAGCGTTTTGCTATGACTTGATGGGCGATTTCATGGATCAATAAAACCGCTAGAATTCCTAAAGCTATGGGTAAAATTTCAGGATAGCGGGTTAAGTTTTCAGAAAAATCGAATCCTAATAATAAACCTCCCGCTTCAAAAATTGTTCCCACCGTCATTAAGAATAAAATAATGGCTAAAACTTTTTGAGCTAGGGAAGTGGTTAAGGGTTCATTGGTATGGGGAAGCACAATCACAACGGGTTTACCTTCGGGATTATCGACTAAAAATAACCGTAAGCGATCGCCAATTCGA
>DMPJ01000324.1:0-3443 GCA_003456035.1 Planktothrix sp. UBA8402 | reverse complement strand
ATCTTGATAGGGAATAGTTTCTGTGGCAAAAAATGTATCAATTCCAAAAATACCCTGAATAATTTTTAGATCTTCTGGGGATAAAGGAACAGGTCGCAAGGTTAAAACCGGATCTAAAGGCAAAGAATTAATAACTTCCGGTGGGGCAGCTTGATTCTCCAAATTATCAGGTTTGGGTTCAACAGGAGAAACTGGATCTTGATTGGCTACTTCTCGAAGTTTTCGGCCAATCATAATATATAATCCCGTAGAAGCCACAAATAAAAATAAAATACTCACCCAATTTAGGTAAATTCCTATCGCCGTCAACAAAAAAAACAGCAACCAAGGAGACATTAAAGACGCCGATTGCAACCAGGACAACAAACCTAGTTTTCCGTAAGGTCTAGCGCGGTAATACCCCCAACCCAGGATACCAAGGGCAATGATTAGGACGAGGACAGTGGTGTTATCAGATGCAGTAAACATTATTGACCTTAATTTTGAGCTTGAAACGCCATAACCTTGATAATTAATTGTAGCGTAGGAAATTACACCAGATTTTAATGTATAACAAGAGGCAAGCTAGTTAGGAGATCAACAACACAGTCAAACTCCTTCAGATTCAGACTTTCCCTCAAAAATCCCCATTCGTAATTCGTAATTCGTAATTCGTAATTACCTCTAATCAGGTCATTGTAGGGATTGTGTCAAGGTCTTTTCGCTTGCTATTAATATCTTCCTGGGAAATAAAATCAGGATTTGTGGCTAAAATCGCTTTTGCTTCTGCCATATCTCGGCGGGTGGCTTCGCGTAGTTGTTCTCGCAGGGCGGGCATGGCGGCCAAGGCCCTTGTCCAGTCTGGAATTTGAGCCGTGACCGGATTTTGAAAGAATTCTTCACCCGCTTCGGCGATTACTTGTTCAAAAACATCGACAATTGCTTCTTCCCGATGACGGTCATACTGTAAATTATTGAATCGAGCATCAACAAAATATTGGCGGGTAAAATCTTGAGCTTCCCGTTTGAATTTGATCCGCAGAGTGTGGATTTGTTCCCTGGTCACAACCACTCTTTCTGTTTCTATTAAGGTGCGTAAAATTGACCGCAGAATATCGGCAGACATTTTGCGTAATCCTTCCTGGGAGGACTTACCAACAATTTGATGTTTATGATCGAAGTTTCCTAAATCAATTTGAGCAATTCGTTGGGGGACAACATTGCGATAAACTTCGGCTAATAAACCGATTTCTAAGCCCCAGTTGCTAGGAATTCGAGTATTTAGGGCGATATCATTAGTTAGGGCAAATTCCCCTGACAGGGGATAACGATAGGCACTTAAATATCGTAAATAATTGTTATAACCATATAAATCCATTAATGCCACCAGTAAGGGCGTGACAAATAGACGCATCACCCGACCGTGTAGACTTCTGGGTTCTCCTCCTAATCGGGCATAATAGGCTTTATTAAAGGAAATCCCTAGTTCTTTTTCCAGCAGGGGAAATAATAGTTTCAGGGGATAAGATTTATCATAGGTAATAATATCAGCATCGTGGAGGGCGATCGCTTCTGCTTGCAGGGATGCCACCCCTAAACCGATCCAAACCGCCCGACCTTTGCCTTTGAAGCTGATCAGGTCTAAACCTTTTTCCCGCAGTTTTTCTAATAGTTGGCTGACCCTTGGGCTATTTTCCCAAATTACCAGGGTAGGTTGGGGTAAAACGCTAAAAAAATGCACCGCTTTTGTGTATTCGTCCAGGGTTTGGGCGTACAGACAGACCACAACGGTATTAACGAAATGGCAGTCTTTGAGGCAATCTCGAATCCGGGTCAAAGCGGGCCTTTCTAGTTCCTCGTATAAAGCCGGAATCAGTACAGCAGTGGGAAAAGTTTCACAAAGTTGGGTGAGTCGGGCTTCCAATAGGTCAAGATCGCAACCGAAATCGTGAATCGTAGTAATTAATTCTTGTTTATAGTCCATTATGATTGCCCAACTCCCAAGATAACCAGTTAGTCAAAGAGTCTTTTAATTCTAACACCCAATGGCGCAAAAGTATACAATCTTTTACAAATTGTATCTAAAGGCTCTCCTGAAATCCATGGCAAGATCAATAAATTACTGGTTGAAGGGGATAAAAATTTAAAATCAAACCTTTTAAAAAAATCAAATCTGTGTAATACTATAATTAGTTTTAGTAGTAAATTCTGACTCGAACTGGAAACTAAGTTGCACAGAAAAACATTAGTAGTTTAGGTTGCAGCCAGCAATCACTACTGAGAGTTTGATCTGCAATTAAATAAAAGGCAGAGTTGAGGAAAATGACAGGATTACAAACGATTTAGGATTGCCATATCATTTATTATGAGAAAAAAAGGTGTGATAAAGGAGAAAACGATCATCCTCAATTATGATTTTGTCGAGATGGAGCAAGAGTTTATTCAGGCTCCGGGTCAGATCCAACCTCATGGTCTTTTACTGACATTACAAGAATCTGATTTAAAAATTTTACAAGTTAGCAAAAATGCCTTAAAACTGTTTGGTATTTCCGCTTCTGCTTTTTTGAATCGACCCTTAAGTGATTTTTTAAACAAATTGCAATTTGCTCAGATTCAAGACTGTTTAAACCGTCAAAATTTACAACATTATAATCCTATTCGCCTAGTTTTTAATATTAAGAATAAAAAAATTACCTGCGATGGAATTTTGCACAAATATCAGGACGTTTTGATTTTAGAACTAGAGATAATTCAAGGTCAAGAAGATCAAAATGTCAGCTTTTTTAATTTTTATCATTTAATCAGAGCCTCGATTTTTAAAATTCAGAGTGCTACAAATTTCCAAGATTTAACTCAATTTTTGGCTGAGGAAATTCGGAAAATCAATGGTTTTGATCGGGTAATGATCTATCAATTCGATCAAGATAATAATGGAATTGTGATTGCAGAAGATAAACGACAAGATTTAGAAACTTTTTCATCATTACATTACCCCCAGACTGACATTCCCACATTTGCCAGGGAACTCTTTAAGCAAAATTGGTTGCGATTATTAGTGGATATTGATTCTCAACCCGTTGACATTATTCCTCTGCTTTATCCCCGGACTCAAAAACCCCTAGATTTAAGTTTTTCGGTGTTGCGTTCAGGATCTCCTTGTCATTTACAATATCTCAGAAACATGGGGGTAAAAGCAACTCTATCTATTTCTTTAATTAAAAAAGATAGCCTTTGGGGTTTAATTGCCTGCCACAATTATTCACGCCGTTACGTTTCCTACACCATCCGCAAAGCCTGTGAATTTATCGGACAAGTCATGGCGGTAGAATTACCCTATAAAGAAACAAGTGAAGATTATCAATATTATCGTGAAATCCTTAAATTAGTTCGGAAAAATTTACTCAACGCGCCCGCTTTACAAAGCTATTTTATTCAAACTTTAGCTCAAGATCAAACCAATTTAC